>CAJAYZ010000316.1 GCA_903949225.1 uncultured Planctomycetaceae bacterium | reverse complement strand
TCCACGACGCCCCGCTCGGTCTGGCGAACCCCGTCACCGCCACCGCATCGAAATCGGGATTGGCCACGACCCCGCCGGTAATCGCCGCACCGCCGGTGATCGAACCACCCCCCTGGAGCGACACCGCGCCGACCGTATCGAAATAGTTACCAAGGGCAAGCGTGCCACCATTGACCGTGACGGAGCCGGTGTCGGGCAAGACGTTGTTGGCACCGGAGGCGAGCACGCCGCCGGTGACGAACGTGCCGCCGGTGTGGGTGTTGTTGCCGGTGAGCGTGAGCGTCCCCGCCCCCACCTTCCGCAGCGAGCCGCCGGCACTGACCAGCGCCCCGTCGTAGGTGACGTTTTGGCCATTGGTGTCGACGCTGTAGGCCTGATTGGCAGCCGTGGAGAACCGTGCCGTATAGTCGGCGGTGTTGCTCGCCGAATGCTGGAGCGTTCCACCGCCGAAGCTGATCGTGCCGGTGGTGCCGAGGGCCCCCGCACTCCCCAGAGCGAGCACCCCCCCGTTGATGGTCGTGCCACCAGTGGAGGTGTTCGTGCCGGAGAGGGTGACGGTGCCGGCCCCGGTCTTCGCCAAGGCGGCCGAACCGCCGAGGTTCGCCGAGACAGTGCCATTTTGCAGGTCGTAGCTCGAGCCGGTGAGGCCGGGAAGGTTCACCTTGATGGCATCGATCGCCGTGGCGACGTCGCCGATGGCGCTGGTCATGCTGCGGAATTGCAGCGTGTGCGTTCCGGCCGTGAGAAACACCGGCTGCGAGATGTAGTCGCCCCATGCCCCGGGGGTGAACGCAGAAGCCGGCCAAGTCGATTGCGTCGTCTCGTCGATGACCAGTTCGATACCGGCCGGCCCGTAGCCAGGACGACCCTGCCCGCGAAAGGCGAACGACGCGTATCCCGACGTCGCGACCGAGATCGTTTGTGACAGTGAAGATACGGTGTTGCTGGAGGTCTGCAGGATGCCGAACTGCGAGCCGCTGGTGGTGTTTGCGAATCCGAAGGCCGACCCGTTGGCGGAGATGTAGGCGTAGTTGGTAAAGCTCCACGAAGCCCCGGTCGGCTTGGCGAACCCCGTCACCGCCACCGCATCGAAATCGGCGTTGGCCACGGCCCCGCCGGTGATCGCGGCACCGCCGCTGATCGTCCCTCCCCCGAGGAGTGACACGGCGCCGACCGTGTCGGTGTAGCCACCGAGGGCGAGCGTGCCGCCCGTGACCGTGACGGAACCGGTGTCGGCTAACTGGTTGCTCGCGGAGGAGGCGAGCGTGCCGGCGCTGACGATCGTCCCGCCGGTGGAGGTGTTGGTGCCGAAGAGGGTCAGCGTGCCGGTGCCGAGCTTCCGCAGCGAGCCGCCGGAACTCGTCAGCGGAGCGCCGAGGGAGACGTTCTGGCCGTTGGTGTCGATGACATAGAGCTGGTTGGCGGCCGTGGAGAACCGGGCCGCGTAGCTCGTGGTATTGTTCGCCGAATGCCGGAGCGTGCCGCCGCCGAAGCTGATCGTGCCGGCGGTGCCGAGGGCCCCAGCGCTCCCGAGGGCGAGAACGCCGCCGTTGATGGTCGTGCCACCGGTGAAGGTGTTCGTGCCGGAGAGGGTGAGCGTGCCAGAGCCGGTCTTCGTGAGGCTCCCAGCGCCGCTGATCGTGCCGGCGAAGGTCGTGCTCGTGTTGGCCGTGCCGACGGCGAGCGTCGAGGCGGCGTTGTTGAAGGTCAACGTAGCGGTGCCGTTGTTGGTAAGCGATCCGAACGTCGCCCCGATCGTGCCGGCCGAGAAGGCGAGCGCCGCCGTTCCCGTGCCACCGTTGCCGAGCGTCACCGCTCCGGCCACCGCACCGTTGACGTCGATGGTCAGCGTGGCGCCCTGATTGACGACGATCGAATCGTTGGCGGTAGGGGCACCGTTGACACCGGAGCCGGTCGTGATCTGGCTCCAGGCCGTGTTCGCAGTGATGACGATCGCAGAATCGTGGAAGGCCTCGGTCGCCGTCTCACCGGACGAAAGCCCAATGGCCCGGACCTCGAGACTCGCGTTGGCATACTCGCTGCCGACAAACCACTCGGTCTCGATCCTTCCGTCAGCGATGCCGTCGCGGTCGGGGGCGATGCGGATGCCGATCTCATCGACGTAGGCTTCGAACCCTCCCAAGCCGTCAGTCACCTTCCAGGGGAGATTCCCCGGTGCGGTGTCGGCGATGCCGTCGGTGCGAACGACCTGAAACTGGATCGTCTCACCAACCAGAAAGTTGCGGTCGGGGCCACCGTCTGAGAAGGTGGTGATGAGGGCCGTGCTCCCCGGCGCATAGTCAAACTGATCGGTGGCGATGTCGGCCGCGAGCAGCATTCGCGGCTCGAGTCGCGCGAGGCCATCGAGCCGCGAAAGCCCCAAGCGCCGAGTCCGATCGCGCCGGCTGCGGCGCTGGGCGCGGAGCAAGGCTCTCTCCCGGAAGCGCCGCCAGACGAGCGTGGCACGGATCCGGGCCAACCACCGAGGAGTCCAATTCGACTTCATGGCAAACCATCTCCTTGGAGCAGCCCGGAACAGCCTGGGGCGTGGCCGCTCGACGCGTCGTCACCGACCGGACGGCGGAAGCATGTCACCCCCCCGACTGATGGAGGCGGTCGATGAACGTCTGCCGATCCTAAGGCCTCAGTACGGTAGCTCAAAGGAGTTGGCCCAGAAACGGTCCGGAATCTGCACACGCCTGGACGAATCGGCCTGATTCGGGGACGAAACGGCGCTCGCCTCTGCCACCGCCCTGGCGAGCGGCCCCTGCAGGCTCCATCCCCGGGAGGCTCGCCCCCTCGGCTTCCCTCTGACGCCCGGTTGAGGATTCCGGCCCCCGGCCCCAAGATGGCCCCTGCCCGTCTTCTTCCACCGGTCCCTGGCGATCCCAGCCCCATGCCTGCCCTCACCACCCACCTCACGATCATCCGTCACGCCTGGGCCGAGGATCCGGGGCCGGGGGTTGATGACTTTCAGCGCCGGCTCACGAAGCCCGGGCGGAAGCGATTCGAGAAGTTTGTCCGCCGGCTCGGGAAGGTGGGAATGGGGTTTGATGTGATCGCCACCAGCCCGCTCATCCGCTGCCGGGAGACCGCCGAGATCCTCGCCACGGAGCTCGACGAGGGAACGCCGATCGTCGTCGTCGATGCCCTCGCCCCAGGCTCAGACTGGCAGACGCTCGTGGAATGGACGATCAGCCAGGATGCCGCACGCGTGGCCTGGGTCGGGCACGCCCCGTGCGTGGGGCGGCTTGCTGCCCTCACGATCGGCGATGGGAGCGCCGCGATCCGGATGTCGAAGGGGGCGGTAGCGTCGATCCGGCTCGACGACGGCATCGGCCACCCCGGTGAATTGGAGTGGCTGGCCACCGCGGCGATCCTCGAAAGCTGATGCCGGGGGCGAACAACGCGGCCGAAGGAGCGGGAAAAAGTGCCGGCAGGGCTTCCGCCGCAGGGTGGTAGAATCGGCGGTTCTTCCTGACTGGACCGTGCCGCCCGCCCCCCCTTCCGCCCCCCCGAGGATCCGGTTCATGCCGTGCCCCTCCCGATTGCCCGTTCGCTCCCGACACGCCTCCATGGGCATCATGCGCATCGCCATCGGCGTCGTGATCGGCGTTTCGTGGGGGGCGATCGCCGGCTGCTCGTCACCGAGCCGTGGTCCGGAGGTCGACATCGTCGAGGTCGAGCGGATCGAGGTGCTTCCCTCCGAGACCGCAGCCCCCGAGGCTGCGGGCGAATCGACGAACTCATCGCCAGCCAGCGACGCGGCAGAAACCACAGCAACATCAGGCCAGGCTTCGGCGGCCGACTCCGGGGAGGCTGCGCGCTCCCCCGCGGAGGAAGTCCCAGCCGCGCCGGCGGCCAACTGACGCCCCTCCCCGCAGCGGCGTTCGCCGTCGTTCTCGCCCCCCGCTCGCTTCAGCCACAGACCCCTCTCTTCCCCCATCCACTCATGAAAGACCGCTCCCGCTGGCTCCCGATCGCCCAGGCTCGCGCCCCGTTCTGGGCCGGTGTCGACTTGGGCGGCACGAACATCAAAGTCGGCCTCGTCGACGACGACGGCCGCACCGTCGCCTTCCACACTGAGAAGACGCTCGTCGATCTGGGCCCGGAGGACGTCTGCCGGAGGATGGGCGAGAGCGTGCACACCGTCGCCGGCCTCGCCGGCATCCCCCTCTCCGCGATTCCACGCGCAGGCCTTGGCACCCCCGGGCCGCAGGATCTGAAGGCCGGCTTCATCATCCGGGCCGGCAACCTCCCCGGCTTCGACGGCTTCAACGTCCGCGACCGGGTCTCACACCACGCCGGGCTGCCGGTGACGTTTGCCAACGACGCCACCGCCGCCGGCTTCGGCGAGCACTGGATCGGCGCCGCAGCACACCTCGAGAGTCTGGTACTCCTCACGCTCGGCACAGGGGTCGGCGGCTCGATCGTCATCGGTGAGGCGACGATCGACGGCGCCAACAGCCATGCCTCCGAGTGTGGCCACATCCTCGTCGATCCGGCCCCGACGGCCCGGATGTGCCCGTGCGGAAAGCGGGGGCACCTCGAGGCCTATGCGAGCGCCAAGTCGCTCGTGGCGATGGCCCGCGAACGGCTCGACACCGGCACGGCGGCCGGCGTGGCGGAGGCCATCGTCGACGGGGTGGAGTTGAATCCGGAGCTGATCTGGAAATTGGCCAAAGCCGGCGATGCGGTGTCGCTCGAGCTGATCGACACGGTGGCCCGCTGGCTCGGCATCGGCATCACCACCCTCCTCCACACCCTCGACCCCGCGATCGTCCTCCTCGGCGGCGCCATGACCTTCGGCGGGGAGAGCGACCCAGTCGGCGGAAGGTTCCTCGAGCGGATCCGCGCCGAAGTCCGGGAACGTGCCTTCCCCCTCCTCGCCGAACGGACGCCGATCCGCTTTGCCACCCTCGGCGGCGACGCCGGCTATGTCGGCACCGCCGGCATGGCCCGCGCCGAACACCTCCGCCTCCATCCCTCCGACGCCTGACGCCCCCCCGGCTACAATCCCCACATGTCCATCGACTGCAAGCACATCCGCAACTTCTCGATCATCGCCCACATCGACCACGGCAAGAGCACGCTCGCCGACCGGCTCCTCGAATGGACCGGAACGGTCGAGAAGCGGCAACTGAAGGAGCAGATGCTCGACGACATGGAGCTCGAGCGGCAACGGGGGATCACGATCAAGGCCCGCGCCGTGCGGATGGAATACCGCCACAACGGGGAGCTCTACGAGCTCAACCTCATCGACACCCCCGGCCACGTCGACTTCCACTACGAAGTCTCGCGGAGCCTGGCCTGCTGCGAGGGGGCCGTTCTCCTCGTCGACGCCTTCCAAGGAGTGGAGGCGCAGACGGTGGCCAATGCCTACGCCGCGATCAACCTGAATCTGGCGATCGTGCCGGTGATTAACAAGGTCGATCTCGTCCATGCCCGCGTCGACGACGTCCTCGCCGAGATGGAGCAGAGCCTGGCGATCGACCCCACCGAGGTCATCAAGGCCAGCGCCAAGGCGGGCATCGGCATTGATGAATTGCTCGGGGCGATCGTCGAACGGGTTCCGCCGCCAACGGGCGATCCGAAAGCCACGTTGAGGGCGATGATCTTCGACAGCCACTACGACAGCTACCGTGGCGCCATCACCTACGTCCGGGTCGTCGACGGCACGATCAAGAAGGGGCAGAAGATCCGCTTCCTCGAGACCGCCTCGACGCACGAGGTGCTCGAGCTCGGCCAGTTCGTGCCACAGCGCCGCGCCTGCGAGGAGCTCGCCGCCGGCCAGGTGGGCTACCTCGTCTGCAACATCAAGGATGTCAAGCAGGTCCACATCGGCGACACGGTCACGATCCCGGGCGACGACGGCGCCAAGGCGATGCCGGGCTACAAGCCGCCGCAGCGGATGGTCTATTGCGGCCTCTATCCCTCCGAGGGGGAAAACTTCGAGGAGCTCCGCGACTCGCTCGAGAAGCTGGTGATTAACGATCCCTCGTTCGAGTTTTCCCCGGAGTCGAGTGAGGCGCTCGGCTTCGGCTTCCGCTGCGGTTTTCTCGGCCTCCTCCACATGGAGATCATCCAGCAGAGGCTCGAGAAGGAGGACGATCTCGATCTCGTCCAGACAGCGCCGAACGTCACCTATCAGATCCTCAAGTCCGACGGCACGACGATCGAGATCACCAACCCGCAGGATGTCCCCGAGTCGGGGCAGATCGAGGAATTCCGTCAGCCGATCGTGCGAACGAACTTCCTCTCCCCGGTTGAGCACATCGGCCCGATCATGCAGCTGTGCACCGATCGCCGCGGCACCTATCTCAAGACCGAATACCTCTCGCCAACCCGCGCGATGCTGACGTTCGATCTGCCGCTGGCGGAGGTGATCTACGATCTCCACGACAAGCTCAAGAGCGTGACTCGCGGCTATGGCACGATGGACTACGAGCTCCTCGGCTACTTCCCGGCCGATCTCGTTCGCCTCGACATCCTCGTCGGCGGCAAGAAGGTCGACGCCCTGTCGATCATCTGCGACCGTCGCGATGCCGACCGCCGCGGCCGGTCGATCGTCAAGAAGCTCCGCGGAGAGATCGACCGGCACATGTTCGAGGTGGCGCTCCAGGCCGCCATCGGCACGAAGGTGATCGCCCGCGAGACGATCTCCGCGATGCGGAAGAACGTCACAGCGAAGTGCTACGGCGGCGACATCTCCCGCAAGAAGAAGCTGTGGGCGAAGCAGAAGGAGGGGAAGAAGCGGATGAAGAGCGTCGGCTCGGTCGACATTCCCCAGAAGGCCTTCATGGCAGTCCTCGACACCGGTGCCGATCGTCAGCAGTAGTGACCGCCGGCTCACGGCTCCTCGTCGCGTTCCCCGCTCCCGTCTTCCTTTCCCTGTTCGGAGGATTCCCATGCGTACCGCGTTCACGATCGTGCTTCTCGTGCTCGTGGCCCTCCTCGCCACTCCGGCCCACGCTTGGCAGGACCCCGACTGGGACAAGGACTACGTCCTCTCCTCCACGAGCACGGAACGGGCCGACGGCGTCGAGCCCGGCTCGACGCGGATGCTCGTCCATAGGAGCAGCGGTGTCTTCCCGGGCACCGTCCGCCGCGTCTGGATCCATCTCCCGTCCGAGTCGATTCTGAGAAAAGTCGGCGACGAGGGGCTGGCGGTGATGGTCTTCCAGGATGGCCACGCCTACGTCGACGAGCAGGGGCAGTTTCGGGCGCCGATCGTCCTCGACAATCTCGTCCAGGCCGGGAAGATTCCTCCGCTGGCGGCAATCTTCGTCGACCCTGGCCACGAGGGATCCGACGTCCCGGGGGAGAAGCCGGGCTGGAACCCGGCCGCCAACAACCGCAGCCTCGAGTACGACACGCTGTCGCCTGAGTACGCCACGTTTCTCGAGGAATCGATCCTCCCGCTGGCCGAGTCCGACGACCGCCTGAAGGCCGCGGGCCTGCGGCTCACGACCGATCCGGCGATGCGGGCCATCTGCGGGATCTCGTCGGGGGGGATCTGTGCCTTCACCGTCGCCTTCGAGCGGCCCGATCTGTTTCGCAAGGTGCTCTCACACGTCGGCAGCTTCGCCGACATCCGCGGTGGCGACCACTATCCGTCGCTGGTGCGCCGGACGAAGGACAGCCCGAAGCCGATCCGCGTCTTCCTCCAGGCCGGCGAGCACGACCTCGACAGTTGGCACGGCCACTGGTGGCTCTCGAATCTCCAGATGGAGAAGGCCCTCGCTTTCGCCGGCTACGACCACAAGCTCGTCGGCGGCGTCGGCGGCCACAACGGCAAGCACGGCGGCGCGATCCTCCCGGAGAGCCTCGAATGGCTGTGGCGCGGGTGGAACGGAGCGGAGTGAGCGGGGCTCACGGTTTCCGTGTGGCGGGCAGTGGCATGGCCGCGGTCGTCACGCCCCGTCGTCATCGTCCGGGGCAAGCTCCGGGACGCCCGCCTCGAACGACTCCGCAGTGACAAACACCGCTTCCGCTGCGGTCGGATGGGCGGCGTGGAATTCGTCCACGGCGCGGCGGGCCCGCTCCTTGGTGGTGTCCCAGCTCACCTGCACGGGCGTCGGTTTACCGCGATGATCGACGACGAAATCAATCTCTCCGGTGCCACGCCAGTAATGCACCTGCCGAAAGCGTCGCCGCAACAGCAAGAAGACCGCACACTCCAGTTGCTTGCCACGGTCGTGCCCCGTGGTGGTCACAGCCCCTCGGCGCAGGCCGGTGTCGATGGGGTAGTACTTCCGATTGCGGACGATCCGCTGCCGCTCCGACCAGGAGAAAAACGGGCAACCGATCGCGAGGTAAGCGCTTTCCGCCGCATCGACGTAAAGCGAGGTGGTGTCGACGGAGATGCCCAGCGCCGCCGCCAAGCGGCGGATGCTCGTCTCCGAGCCGGCTGACTCGAAAAGCATCTGCACGAGTTGCCGCAGCGGGGTGCTCGATCGGGCGCCCACGCGTTCACGCATGTCGCGTTCGACGATGTCCTGGAAATAGCCGCGGAGGAGACGGTCGTGGTCTGAAGCGCCGATGGTCGCTGGAAATCCTCCCGCATCGAGATAGTCTTCCAGCGTGGCCTTGGGCCTGAGGACACGAAACTCGCCAAGGTCGAACGGAAACAGTTCGATCGCATGATGCCGGCCGGTCAGCGACGAGCCGAGCTCTCCCGACAGGAGATGGGCATTGGAGCCGGTGACCACGAACCGCCGTTGCTTCGGGCGATCGAGTTGTGCCCGCAGCCATCGCTGCCATCCATCCACCCACTGCACTTCGTCAAACAGGTAGGTGCATCCGGGGCCCCGATCGGCCTCGAAGGCATCGACGAGGTCTTGCAGCGTCGCATGGTCGAGCGACTGCGCCAGTCGGGGGTCTTCGAAGTTGATGAACAGGCATTTCGAGCGGTCGAGTCCGTAGCGGTCGATCAATTGCTCGAGGAGCGTCGACTTGCCACAGCGTCGCACCCCCTGGATGACCAGCGCGATGCCGGGACGAAGCTCACGGGGCACCGCGACCGTGCGTACCACGGACCGCGGCGGCGGCGCGTCCCAATGACTCCAGTCCGCGGCAACTCGCAGGAGGTCGGCTTTTTCCATCTTGTCGAGTTTACTCGACAACACTGGCATGTCCAGTAAACTCGACACTCTTGCCACCCCCGCCGAGATGGCTTGCGGGGGCGATCGCGAGAAATGGCATTACCGCCGCAGACTGCGACGGTTTTCCAGGCAGGCGAGTGCCCCGAGGAGGAGCGACAGCCCGCCGCCAAGCGATGCCGGGTCGAGCTCAGGGACGGCGCTTTCCACCGCCCCAACGTTCCGCAGGCCACCGGTCGTGCGGGCCTGGCCGAAGACGTCGAGCGTGATGACGCTGCCATCGATCGGATTGAGAAGCACGTTTGTGCCGTCGGCATCGGGCACCACGCCGATCAGAACGCCGTTCGCCAGCGGCCAGCTCGCCAGCGGAAACGGAAACGTCTCTTCGATGAGAGGGCTCACCGAGATCACGTCGACCGGAAGCCCCCGCTCTCCGGTGATCAGCGAAGGCTGGCTGAAGAGGCTCGGCAGCAGGATCGCTGTCTGGGCGGGCGTCGGGCGAACCCACGAGTAGGCGTCGGCCGTGAGAGCGCCGCCGGCGCTCGTCCGGTAGCCGATCTGCCCCGACAAGCCCTCAGCGTCGTAGGTGGTCACCATCACGGCCGCCGAACGCAGCGCGATCGTCCCCCCTGCGGCATCGAGCGGCACGCCATCGGCGGCGGCATCTGTTCCGGAGAGCGACACGAGGTCAGCGATGATCGTGCTGGCGGTGGCGTTGATTGTGCCGCCGGCCCCGGCCAGAAACCGATTGTCGTCGAAGCTGTCATTGCTGCCGCCACTGAGGGGGCCTGCCAGGTAGGCGACGCTGTTGACGAAGTTCACCGTCCCAGTCGCGACCGAGCTCCCGCCGACCACCGTCACGCCACCCGAGCCGTCGAGGACCGAACTGACCACATTCGCGGTGCCGCCGGCGAGGACGATGGCGGGGCCGCTGTTGGAATCCCGAATCGTGCTCGACGAGACATTGATCGCGGCGTCGCTCCCGGCCACGAGGCCCCCGGGAATTGACGTTAAACCGTAAGCCTTGTCGATCACGACCCGATCGAGGTTCAGCGTGGCGCCGGCGAGGGCCTCGATTCCGGGCGTGATGTTCTTGCGGCCGAAGTCGAAGTTGACCGAGTTCACGATTCCTGAGGTCGTGACGTCGAGCCGGGCACCGGGCTCGATGAGGGCAAAGCGGTTGAGACCATCGGCATTGAGGCCGGCGATCGACACGGTGATGGCGCTGTTGTCCTGGCCGAACGTGCCGATCTTCGCAAACGAGAACGACGGCGTCACCAGGACGTCGCTGGGGACGACTGCGTCGGGATTGTACTTCGTGACAATCTGGCCTCCGCTGGTAACAAATGTCGGATTGCCGACGAGCGTGGCACCATTCCCCTGAATCGTCACCGAGCGGGTGAACTGGGCGAGATTGAGGAACGCATCGATTTCGGTCGCTCCATCGACGTCGATGAGGAGATTCGGCGCGATCGAGATCACGTTGCCGGTGGCGGACGATGTGTTGGCCTGATCGATCGCCCACGCGAGTGTGCCGGCGGTCGTCGCAGATCCCCACGAAGTCTCAGTGACGGAGAACGTGTCGGCTCGCGCGGCTCCCGCCATCGGCCCAGCCGCGGCAAGGAGGGCCAGCGCGACGGCGGCAGCGGGGGCAGGGCAGCGTCGGGAAGCGGCGGCGAAACGCATGGGCACTTTGATTCCAGGAGGAGGCGTGGGGCCGGATGATCTTGATCGACAGAGCGTTGCCAGCCGCAGGATTTTTAGCCGATCGCCCCGCCGGCACGATATCCGTTTTGCGAAGCGTCCTCTGTGCCGGCCGCGGAAGCCCCCACCCGGCTACGGAGAAGCGTCTCCGACGGGAGCTCGCCGTAGCGCCGCTGATATTCCCCGGCGAAGCGGCCGAGGTGGTTGATGCCTGCCTCGAGGACGACGGCGGTCACGTTCGAACCGGCCGGCGCGGCTTCCAACAGTCGGCGGGCAAGATCGAGTCGCATCGCCCGCAGACAGGCCATCGGCGGAGCGCCGACATGGCTTGCAAACGCCTGCTCCACGGCACGGACGGAGACCCCGGCGTGTGCAGCCAGATCCCCCATCGACACCGGCTCGGCCCGGTGGGCACGGAGCCAGTCGAGGAGATCCTCGACGACGACCCGTTCGCTCGGTGGCTGGTCCCCAGGCGGCGGCGCCTCACCGAAGAGGTATTCGCCGACTTTTGCCAACAACGCGGCTTCGGCCAGCGGAACGGCGGGGGGGAGCGCGGCCGACAGTCCGTCGCGGCGCGGAGCGGCCTGGTCATGGAGCCGAGCCAGCCTGAGTGCTCCGCGGACGACCCGCCCTCCGCTCCTGCCTGTAAGCACCCGGCCGGCGATGGCGGGGGCCGCTGTCTGGTGGCGCTGGAACCACTCGTCGAGCACCCCGACCGGAAGATCGATGACGAGGCAGCGCGACGGGGAGGCAACGAAGCGCATCGACCGGGCCGGGCGCACGAACACCGCCTCTCCGGGAAACGTCGATAATGGCCGGCCGTCGATGACCATGTCGATGCCCCCCGACAGCGGCACCATGACCTGGAACTGGCAGCCGATCCCCTCCATCCGGGCCTCGATCCGGGCGGAGCAGTCGACGAACGTCACCGGCAGCCTTGCCCCCTCCACCCGGTTGAGGCGGAGTCGGTAACGGTCCCGACCGACGACGTCGCTGGTATGTTTTCCCCACGCCCGCCCCGTGACCGCGCGAACGACATCGAGATCGGTCGAGTCAAGGAGCGGATGCGAGGCGAGAAGTGGCGGTGCTGCGGCAGGCATGATGGCGGAAATCCCTGACCTGTCCGGCCAGCCCGCGGGAGAGAATCGTGGTCGCTCTTCATGATACGACATGCCGAGGCCGCGGCTCGATGCGGCATGGCATTCCGCGAGCGCCCAGCGACAATCTCTCCCATGCCAGTGACCCCTCCACCGCCAGAGTCCCCTCCCCCCCAGCGCCCGCTCGCCGAGGACGGCGCCGCGGCCCCATCCTCGGCGGAGGGGATCCTCCCGCAAACCACCGAGCGACTTCCGGCGACGGTCCGAGCGCTCGGGTGGACGAGCTTTCTCACCGATCTTTCGAGCGAGGCGATCTATCCCCTCCTGCCGGGATTCGTGATCCGCGAGCTCGGCGGGTCGGCGATGAACGTCGGCATGATCGACGGCATTGCCAACGGCATCGCTGCGATCGTCCGCCTCCCCTCGGGGGCGATCTCCGACACGCTCGGCCGCAGGCCGCTGGTGCTCGTCGGCTACGGTCTGTCGGCGATCATCCGCCCCCTCATGGGCCTAGCGACCTCGCCGCTGGCCGTGCTCTTCATCCGGGCCGCCGACCGCTTCGGCAAGGGGATCCGCAGCGCTCCACGTGACGCGCTGGTCACCGATCTGGTCACCCCGTCGATCCGCGGCCGGGCGTTCGGCCACATCCGCGCCATGGACCATCTCGGGGCGGCGATCGGTCCCCTTCTGGCGATGGCGTATCTGTTTTTCTTTCCGGGGCAGGAACGAGCCCTGTTCTTGCTCGCTCTGCTCCCCGGTCTGGTCACTCTCGCGGTCGTCGCCCGGTTCGTGAAGGATCCGCCGCGACGCGACGCGCTGGCAATGAAGCCAATCCTCGCTTCGCGACTCACGCTCCCACAGGGGATGCTCCTGTCGAGTGTCGCGGTGTGGGCTTTGGCGGCGTCGAGCGAACAGTTCCTCCTCCTCCGGGCCGGAGATCTCGGCACGCCGGCGTGGCTCATTCCGGCGGTCTGGTTCGGGGTCGGCCTGTGCAAGAGCGCCGCGGCGAAGGGGGCAGGACCGATCGTCGATCGGCTCTCCCCGAAGCGGGCCCTTGCGGCAGGCTGGGGCCTGTTCGCGATCGCCTATGGCGGGCTCTCGGTGGCGGGCCATCTGGCCGTGATGCTGCCGCTGCTGGCGTTGGTCGCCGCGGCGTACGGGCTCATCGAGCCGGCGGAGCGGGCCCTCGTCGCGAATCTCGCTCCGGCGGGCCGTCAGGGGAGCAGCTTCGGGTGGTACACGCTCGTGCAGGGGCTGATGGGGGTGCCGGCGGGATTGCTCGCAGGCTGGCTCTGGCAGCGAGGAGGGAGCGGCGCGCCGGTCGCCTTCGCCACCACCGCCGGGCTCTCGGCGCTCGCCGCGGTGTTCCTCGTGCTCCTCGTCCATCCACCGCGGACTCGACAGACGCCTCTCGAGCCCGGACACTGAAGGCTCGCCGCCGTCCGGCCAGTCGCACCACAGAGCCGGGCGCGGGGCCGTCCCACGAACCTCGAGGAGCCGCGGAGCGATGCCTCCGCGACACGCATGCGTTCTTCCAGCCGTCTCGCCCGCCGCAGCCTTCTGGCCGGCCTTGCCCTCTCCCTCGCCGCCAGGAGCGGCGCCGCGCAGGCCCCCGATGCCAACAAGCTCTTCAACGACGGCGTCAATCTTCTCTTCGCCGGGAAGCCGAAGGAGTCGGCCGAGGCTTTCGATGCGCTCGTGAAACTCCGGCCGGAGATCGAGCCCGAGCTGTGGCAGCGGGGATTGGCGCTGTACTACGCCGATCGGTTCGCCGATGGCGTCGCCCAGTTCGAACGCCACAAAGAGGTCAATCCCGCCGACGTCGAGAACGTCACCTGGCACTTCGCGTGTCTCGCGCGCGACAAGGACGTCGCCACGGCACGGAAGCAACTCCTCCCGGTCGGCAACGACGCCCGCGTGCCGATGAAGGAGGTGCTCGACCTCTACCGGGGCGAGGGGAGCGTCGAGAAGGTTCTCGCCGCCGCCGAGGCCGGCCCCGAGTCGGCCCGCCGCAACCAAGCTTGCTACGGCCACCTTTACCTCGGACTCCTCGCCGAGGCCGAGGGAGATGCCGCCGAGGCCGAGAAGCAGATGACGCTCGCGGCGGGGAAATACCGGATGGATCATTTCATGGGAAAGATCGCCCAGCTCCACTGCCGCCTCCGCGGCTGGAAGCCGGCCGAGTGACGCGCGCTCAAGGACGTTCAGCCAGGTCGCCGCGGCGGGCCATCCATTCGAGCAACACCGCCTGAAGCACACCGGCCAGGACCGATGCCACGGCGACGCCGACAAGCACGCCCCATACCCCTTGTCCCCTCCCTGGCCCCTCTCCGAGCGCGAGCCACCAGCACAACGGCACCATCACGATCGCGTACGACGCGACATGGATCGCCGTCGGCGCCCAGATCACCTCCCGGGCCCGCAGCGCCATCGACGCCACCCCCTGAAGGCCGTCGAAGAGCGTCACCAGGGCGCCTGCCGCCAGCAGGCGGGCCAGCAACGGTGCCAGCCGCGCTCCATCCGGCTGTCCCTCGGCGTTGAGCCCGATGACGGCCAGCCAGCTCCGCGCGCTCCACACCATCGCCGCCATCACCACGCCGACGACCAAGGCGGCGACGAGTCCCAGCCGCGAGGCGTCGGCCACCCCCTGCCGGTCGCCACGCCCGAAGCGTTCGGCAACGCGGACGCTCGTGGCGCTCCCCAGACCGACATAGATCATGAACACCGATCCCATCATCTGCACCGTCAAGCCCCACAGTGCCCCGGCATCGAAACTGACGAGCGTCGCGATCACGTGGGTGAGATTGAAGCTTCCCCATTCCGCGATGTTGGCCAGCCCCGCTCCCAGGCCGACGCCGTTCTGGCGGGCAAACTCTCCCGGCGTCGGAGTGCCCCCCCAGACCAGTGCCGGCGTCGTCCGGACCACGACGGCAAGCGCCACCAGCGCCATCCCGTAGCGGGAGAGCGACGTCGCCCAGGCCACCCCCGCGGCGCCGTACTCCGGCACGAGGAAGAGATCGAGGCCGAGATTCGCAATCACGGCCACGGCCCCGATCGCCGTCACCACCAACGGCCGGCGGAGGGCCTCGAGATAGGAGGCACAGGCGCTGAAGAGCATGTGGGCCGGGAGGCCGTAGGCGAGAATCCGGGTGCAGCGTGCCGTGGGGACGGTGAACGCCTCGTCGAAGCCCAGCCAGCGGAGGAGGGGCCCGGCCACGAGGGCGCAGGCCGCTGCCGAGGCGAGCCCGTAGAGGAGCGCCACGACAAGCCCGCGGCGGACGATCCGGCCGGTCTCGAGATCGCGCCCCGCCCCGGCCAACTCGGCGGTCATCACCTGCACGCCGATGACAAGCCCCAACCCGAAGCCCATCGCCACCCCCACCGGGAGAAAGGCGTTGAGGACGAACGGAAGCTGACCCGGCGCGTGGCGGGCGAGGACGACCGCATCGGTCAGCCCCATGAGCATGAAGCTCATCCGCGACAGCGCCACTGGTGCGGCGAGGCGGGCCAGATCGAGGACATCACGGCGATTGAGGTACGACGGAAGCATGGCGGTCTCGGCGGACGCCACCGCCACCGCGGCCGGCACCCGGGCGACGAGGGCTCGTGGGCCTACCGCCCGATCTTGTGGAGCTTCGTGTTGCTGCGCACGTAGAGGGCACCGTCGGCGGCGGCCGGGCTGCAGAGGATCTCGTCGCCGAGATCGAGCGTGGCCACCACCTTCCCCTCCTTCGCCCCGAGTTCCACCACCTGCATAAGCCCCGCCTCGTTCACCGCCCAGAGATGCTTGCCGTCGGTGACCGGGGTGCCGCTGTAGGGCCCCTGGAGCCGCAGTTGCCAGCGGCGTTTGCCGGTCTCCCGGTCGCCGGCGGTGAGCACGCCGGCGCCGTTGATCGTGTAGAGGGCGTCGCCAGCCACGACGCAGCTGGCCGTCGCCGGCGAGAGCGTGTTCTCACGCCAGGCCTGCGTCGGCTGCTTCTCCGGATCGGCCGGGTCGAGAGTCAGCGCGGTGATGCCGTTGCTCGGCACGTAGAGGACGCCGTCGGCAAGCGCGCTCGAGGAGACCGTGTCGGCCCCCTCGGTGTAGCTCCAGGCAGTCGAGCCGTCGATGGCGCGGATCGCATCGATGCCCTTCTTCGATTGCAGGGCCACGAGCCCGGGCTTGAGGATCACCGGCGAGGTCCAGTTGGCCCCCTTGGGGCGATCGAGGCGCCAGCGGTTCTCGCCGGTCGCGGCGTCGATCCCGAGGGAATACGACTCGCTGTCATTCTCCACCGGCACGATCACGGTGTCGGCCGTGACGAGGAGCGAGCTCGACATCCCCAGGCTGTTGCTGACGTTGGGGTAGTCGTAGGTGATCCCGCGGAGCCACTGGAGATTGCCGTCGAGATCAAAGCAGACGAGGTCGTTTGAGGAGAAGATCGCGTAGACGTGCTTACCGTCGCTGCACGGCGTCGGCGCGGCGACGCTCGTCTTGGGGTGGCACATCGTCCGCCCGGTCGCCCACACCTGCCGGTCCCAGAGGATCTTCCCCGTCGAGGTCGAGAGGCACACGAGGTGGAGCCGATCCTGTGTCGGCCCTTCACTGGTCGTGACGAAGGCCCGATCACCGACGACAAGGACGCCGGAGAGGCCGCGGCCGGGCAGGTCGACCGACCAGCGGACATCGGCGGCGGACAACTCGACCGGCAGCGAGCCTTCCTGCACCCGGCTCGCCCCTCCCACACCACGAAACTCCAGCCATTCGTCGGCCCGAAGCTCGTCGTCCAAGACCGGCAGGCTCGGGGCCACGAGGGCGATCGCGATCAAGAGCGACAGGAGGCGGGGCATGGGGAAGGATTCTCCGGGCTTTTGTAGGGTGGAGCGTGGACCGGGGCGGTCACTTCGCGTCGGTCGCAGGGCTCGCAGCCGGGTGGATCGCCGTCCCCACCTC
>CAJAYZ010000315.1 GCA_903949225.1 uncultured Planctomycetaceae bacterium | reverse complement strand
CTATAAACACGGGGGGGGGTGCCACCCTCTCGAGACGCATATCGTTGTCGTCACCAGACCGAGCGGGGAGCTCATGAACATCTGTCGCCGGCTGATATGGGCTGTTGTGTTCGCCGTGGTTCCTCAAGCGGCCGCAGCTTGGCTGGCGACTACGCCGGCCTTGGCTGCCATCACCTACGACATGGTGAACGTCGGCAATCCGGGGAACGCCAACGACACGACCGGCTACGGCGCCGTGAATTATCTCTACTCGATCGGCAAGTACGACGTCACGATCGGGCAATACACGGCATTTCTCAACGCCGTGGCGGCAACCGATAGCAACAGCCTCTACAACGCGTCGATGGCGACCGACCTCAACGTCGCCGGGATTTCGCGGTCTGGCTCATCCGGGTCGTTCAGCTACAGCGTGATCACCAACGGCGGAAGCAGTGCCAACCGCCCGATCACATATGTCCATTGGCTCGATACGGCACGCTTTGCCAACTGGATGTCGAACGGCCAGCCGACCGGCGCACAGAGCAGCACGACGACCGAAAACGGAGCCTATGACCTGACTCGCGGGTCATACACCACGAACAGCACCAACCCGAACACCGGCGCCGCACCGACTTTCTTCGTCCCGACCGAGAACGAGTGGTACAAGGCGGCCTACTACTCGCCGATCAAGGGGGGCGTCGGATCACCGGGCTACTGGAGTTTTGCTACACAGAGCAACTCGGCCCCGGGGAATCAGGTCGATGGCACTGCCAATCAGGCAAACTACGTCACAGGCTCTGGCTATAGCGTGACCCAATCGCCGACCTTATCGGCAAGCCAGAACTATCTATCTGATGTCGGCGCTTTCTCCGGGAGCGCAAGCTACTACGGCACATTCGATCAATCGGGCAATGTCGCGCAGTGGAACGATCTCTCCGGTGCCGGCAATATCAAGGGTTTTCGAGGTGGATCGTGGAACAACATTTCCAGCGGGCTGTTGTCTTCCGGCGTTCGGGAAGGGGGAATATACGTTGGGTCCGGTGATGGGACGGCAAGGGTCGGCATTCGCCTCGCCGGCCAGTACATCGTCGCGCCGGTTCCTGAAATCGACACCAACGGTCTGACGCACGTCATCGCCCTGCTTACTGGTGCGCTCGGCTTCCTCGAACGCCGCCGGCTGCGCCGCTGCCATCCATCGATGGGATGATGTCCGCCACTGGCGATTTTGCCGTTGGCAAACCCGCGCCAAGCTGTGCCACAATTGGCCCATTCCCACCGGAGGGCCGCTGGCCTTGATCCACGCTTTGATCCAAGTCTGGATCGTCCTCTTCGCGATCGGCATCGAGCACGCGTCCCTGGCGGCCGCACAGCCTGACGCGAAGCCGGATGCGAGGCCCGCTCTGAAGCCTGACCCACAGGCCGCCGCCGCTGTCTTCGCCGCATTTGCCCGCGACGATTCACCGCTGATCCGCGACCGGCTGGAAGCGACCGATCGCGAGTACCGGCAGATCGAGCCGTCGCTCTGGCTCCTCGCCACGCGCCACGCCGCGGCACTCGAGCCCCTCGAGGCCGCCGACCGGATCGAGACGCTCGCCCGCCTGGCCGATTTCATCCTCAGGATGCGCGACAAACATGCCGCGGACGTTGTCGTTGGTGAAGGGCGGAGAGTGATCGGCCTTCTCGATCCCGACCGCGGCCTCGACCCGAAGGAGATCACGACGATCGCCGGGGCCTACGACGCCGAGGCGACGGTGTGGAAGCAGGGGCAGGGGGGCCCCACCGGCCCCGACACGAAGCAGGCCACCGCCACGGGATTCCTCGCGGCGGTCCAGAAGGCCGCCAGCGACCGCAAGCCCACCACCGTCGTCGTCCTCGGCCACGGCCTGCCGGAGGAGATCCAGAGCTATTCGATCCCGTGTGAGCAGCTCGCCGCCGCGATCCTCGGCGGCGCCAAGCAGGGGGATGCCACGCAGGGGAACAACTCGACGCCCTCCGCCGGCATCGATCTCTCCCACCTGACGATCGTCTGCGACGACTGCTTCAGCGCCGACTTCCTCGAAAATCTCGGCGCGGCGCTCGAGCGCGGGAGCCTGCGGCGCGG
>CAJAYZ010000314.1 GCA_903949225.1 uncultured Planctomycetaceae bacterium | reverse complement strand
CCGGCGATCAGGGTGGGCGTGCTCGCGCCGCCCGACACCGACAGCGGCGAGCGCTCGGAACTCGAAATCCGCGAGGTGGTGGAGAAGGTGCGGGACGACCTGCTCGCCCTGCCCACGGTCTCAGCGGTCAATATCGCCGGCGGCAAGGAATACGAGATCACGATCGAGATCTCGGAGGACACGCTGCGGAAGTACGGCCTCACGCTCAAGGCCGTGGCCGACATCGTTCGCCGCGAGAATCTCGAACTGCCCGGCGGCACGATCCGCAGTGAGGGGGGCGAGGTGCTGCTGCGGGGCAAAAACAAGAAGTACGTGGGGGGCGAGATCGCGAAGATTCCGCTGGTCACGCTGCCCGACGGCCTCGTGCTCACGGTGGGTGATCTGGGCACCGTCCGCGACGGGTTTGCCGACGTGGCGGGCAAGAGCCGGATCAACGGCCGGCAGGGACTCGTCATCTCGGTCGATCGCAGTTCGGGCGAAGATCTGCTCGCGATGGTGGCGGCCGTGAAAGGCTACGTGGCCGAGGCCAAGCTGCCGCCGGGCTACGAACTCGTCACCTGTGCCGACGCCTCCTTGGACGTGCGTGAACGGCTCGACATGCTGCTGTCGAACGGCACCCAGGGCCTGCTGATCGTGTTCGTGATCCTGGCGTTGTTCTTCGACCTCAAGGTCGGCTTCTGGGTGGCGATGGGCGTGCCGGTGTCGATGCTCGGCACCGGGGCGCTGATGTTCGCCGGCGATCAGACCCTCAACATGCTCTCGATGTTCGCCTTCCTCATGGCGGTGGGAATCGACGTCGACGACGCGATCGTTGTCAGTGACAACGTCGAACGCCACCGGAAGATGGGAAAGGGACCTATCCAGGCGGCGATCGACGGCACGGCCGAGGTGGTGCCCTCGGTGGTCTCCGGAGTGATGACGACGATCCTCACGTTCCTCCCGCTCCTCTTCGTGTCGGGGGTGATGGGGAAGTTCATCGCCGTCATGCCGTATGCCTTCATCTCCTGCCTGCTCGTGTCGCTCGCCGAAGCGATTTTCATCCTCCCGGGCCACCTCGCCCACGACGATTCCGGCGTGCTCAAGTTCTTCCGCATCATCACCTGGCCGCTGCAGCCGCTCCTGCCGCTGGTCAAAGCCGTGCAATCGACCTGCGACAGTGCCCTCAAGTGGTTTGTGAAGCGTGCCTACGCGCCGTTTCTCGAGGTGGCGATCGACAACCGTTGGGTGATGCTGTCGGGGGCACTCGCCCTGCTCATCGTGGCCTTCGGCATGATCCGCAGCGGAATCACGCCGTTCACGATATTCCCGAAGGTCGACTCGAAGCGGATCCAGGCCCGTGTCATGTTCCCCGACGGCACGCCGGTGTCAGTGACAGAGGATGCCGTGGCCCGAATCGAGCGCGCGCTCGATGACACGGCCGCCAAGCTTGGCGCCGGTGGGCGGCCGCTGGTGACGCTCGTCAACGCTTCGATCGGCGCCATCGATTTGGAGGGGAAGCCGGGCGTTTCTTCGACCTCGAGCGGGTCGAATCTCGGCGCGGTGAACGTGGAACTCGAGGACTCGCTCCACCGGAGCGTCACGAGTGAGACATTCCTCTCGGAGTGGCGGAAGGCGACCGGGAGCATTCCCGGCGTCGACAGCATCGTCTTCGCGTCGGAGAACATCGGCCCTGCCGGCAAGGCGATCGAGTTCAAGCTCCTCGCCCCGGCGTCCGAGGACGGGGCCCGCGACCTCGACGCGGCCGTCGAGAAGACGAAGGCATTTCTCGCGGAATATCAGGGGGTGATCGACATCGACGACGACTCCCGACCGGGTAAGTGGGAATACCAGATGAAGGTCAAGCCCCGGGCCGAGGCCATGGGGGTGTCGCTTTCCGATGTCGCCTCGACGATCCGAGCGAGCTTTTATGGTGAAGAGGTGATGCGTCTGCAACGCGGGCGCCATGAGGTGAAACTCCTCGTCGCCTATCCGCGCGAGGAACGGCGGACGTCTGCCGTCCTCGATGACGTCCGCGTGAAAGGGGGGGATGGAATCTCCCGTCCGCTCACCGAACTGGCCGACATCAACGTCGACCGGGGCTATTCAGAGATCAATCGTCTCGGCCAAAAGCGGTCGATCACGATCTCCGCCGATCTCGATGTCGGGTCGGGGCTGACGAGCACGCAGGTCACCAATGACATCGAGAAGCGACTGATGCCGACGCTCCTCGCCGAATACCCCGACGTCCGTGTCCGCTGGGAGGGGGAGCAGGAGCAGACGAACGAGTCGCTCCGCAGTCTCGGTCTGGGATTCACGGTGTCGGTGTTTGCGATGTTCGTCCTCCTCACGATGGAGTTCCGCTCCTATCTGCAGCCGTTGCTCATTCTCCTGGCGATCCCCTTCGGCATCGCCGGTGCCGTCTTCGGCCATGCCATCATGGGGCTGCCGCTGACGCTGTTCACGATGTTCGGCGTGGTCGCACTCTCGGGAATCGTCGTCAACGATTCGATCGTCCTCATCGACTTCATCAACCAGCGAGTCCGTGAGGGGAGGCCGATGAAGGTGGCGCTCCGCGAGGCGGGCTGCCTTCGCTTCCGGCCGGTGTTTCTCACGAGCGTGACGACCGTCGGCGGGCTCCTCCCGCTCCTCTTTGACAAGAGCTTTCAGGCCCAGTTCCTCATTCCCATGGCGACGTCGATGGTCTTCGGTGAGATGGTGACGACGGTCCTGATCCTCGTCCTCCTCCCGGTGGCCTATACGTTCATCGGCGGGGCCGGGCCGGTCGGCGACCACGAGGAGATGATTCCGCAGGAGGCGCTTGCCAACCCCGACGAAGGAGACGACGAGTGGCTTCCCGACCATTTGAAGGTCGGTGGCAAGGCGGCGGCCGCTCCCGGAGCGCAGCCGGCGGGGCACTGAGCGATGGCTGCGGCACATTGGCTTCTGGCCGCGGCGTGGGTTTGGCTGGCGCTCGCCGCGTTTGCGGCGTGTGTCTGGGATCGCGCCCGGCATCGGCTTCAGCCGGTGCCGAGAGCACGCGTTGGCCGGATGGCCGGAGTGGCCCTCCTCGTGGCCTGTGGCCTCGCCGCGTGGGGATGGTGGCAGCCGGGGAGCGGCGTGGCGGCCGACCCCCTGTCCGACCCCCTGTCGGCGCTTCTGTGGCAGGGCGTGGCGTTCGGAATCAACGTGCTCGCGATCGCGGCGGCCGCCTGCCTTCTCGGGGGCTCGATCTATCTCGCCTTCGGTCGGCTAATGGGGAGGCGTGCCTGCTCGGCCTGTGGCTGGCAGGCGATGATCGTGGAGCGGCTCCCTGAGGTGGCGGTGGCTACGGCCGTGACCGCCGTCGGCGTGGCGGTGTTCCAGGGATCGGCGTTCCAGTTCGATCGCGCCTGGGGGACCGGGACCTCGCTGATCATGGGTGTGGGAGTCGTCTGGCTCCTGCTCTTGGGCAATCGGTCGGTGCTGATGGTCGGGCATCCGGCCATCCTGCGGACGGGGTACCTCTGGTTCATTCTCTTCCAGGTCGGCAAGATCGGTTGGCGATTCGTTCACGACGCCGTGGCCGGCGACGCCGAGACGGCCGGTTGGCTGGCGGGGGGTGGCTGCGGCGTGGCGCTTGTTGTTCTCGCCGCCGCGCTCCACCGGCAGGCGCTCCTCCTCGGGCTCCGCTTCGATCGGCCGGCGGCGCTGGCCGAAATCGTCGGTGGGCTCTCGCCCCTGCGACGCCTCGCGGCCTGTGCCGTCGGGGGGCTCTTCCTTGCCGGTCTCTGCGGCCTCCGCCTCTTTCTTCTTCGCCGCAACGAATCCCCAAGCGAGATGGCGGGCCTGCTGATCGTCGCCGTAGCCCTTTCTTGGTTACTCGTCACCTGGGGAGCGGCGCTCGTCCGCGATCGCCTCGGCCCCGCCTGTTCCCCATCGATCAGCGCTGCAACGGTGACGCTGCTTGTCGGCTTGGGTTCGGTCTGGGCCACAACCGCTGGCGGATTCGATCCCGGTTCGTCGGCCATCGGATGGGGTATTTTGCTCGCGTCGTTGGCGCTCGTGGCCGTTGGCATCGGCTGGT
>CAJAYZ010000313.1 GCA_903949225.1 uncultured Planctomycetaceae bacterium | reverse complement strand
TCGACGCCCCCAACCGCGAGACCTGCACGGTGAAGCGCTCGCGGACAAACACGCCGCTGCAGGCGCCCGCACAGCACAACGAGACGACGTTCCACGAGGCGCCCCAGGGGCTCACCCGGCGGATGGCCGCCGAGGGCGGGGCCGATCCCGCGGCCCGGATCGCCCGCGGCTATGCGCTCGTGCTCGGGCGGGCACCTGACGGGGCCGAGCTCGAGACGCTCCTCACCGGCTTGACCGCCGATCGTGGTGCTTTCGCAGCCGACGAGCAATCGGCCGAGGCCTTCATCGTTGCCGGGGCTGCCGGCAGGCCGGTGGCGGAAGCGACGGCGGGCCTTGTGGCCGACGAGTTTGCCGCCTGGTGCCTCGTGGCCAACGTGCTGTTGAACCTCGACGAATTCGTGATGCGGGAGTGAATCGATGGATCGTCTCATGAAGGGCTTCCACCTCCAGGACGCGCTCAATCGCCGCGTCTTCCTCGGCGGTGCCGCTGGCACGCTGGCCACAGCCGTGACCGGGCTCACTCCTCAGGCATCAGCCGTGGCGGCACTGCCGGGAATCCCCCATCACGCGCCGAAGGCGAAGCGGATCATCTATCTCTTCCAGTCAGGGGCGCCATCGCAGATGGATCTCTTCGATCCCAAGCCGGCGCTGGCCGCGCGGCGCGGGGAAGAGCTGCCCGAATCGATCCGTCAGGGGCAGCGGCTGACGACGATGACGAGCGGCCAATCGAGCTTCCCGGTGGCGCCGTCGATCTTCCCCTTCGCCCAACACGGCAAGAGCGGGATGTGGTTCAGCGATCTCATCCCGGGGATCGCCTCGAAGGCCGATCAGTGGTGCATGATCCGTTCGATGCACACCGAGGCGATCAATCACGATCCGGCGATCACCTTCTTTCAGACCGGGAGTCAGTTGGCTGGCCGGCCGAGCATCGGCTCCTGGGCGAGCTACGGCCTGGGGAGCGAGAACGCCGATCTCCCCGCCTATCTCGTCCTCACGAGCTTCGGCAGCGGCCGCCCCGACGATCAGCCCCTCTACGACCGGCTGTGGGGAGCGGGGTTTTTGCCGACGGAGCATCAGGGAGTGCGATTCCGCAACAGCGGCGCCCCGGTCCTGTATCTTTCCGATCCGCCGGGGATCACCCGGCAGACGCGCCGGGCGACGCTCGACCGGATCGCGGCGATCAACGGCCGCCGCGGCGAGTTTCTCGGCGATCCCGACATCGCCGCTCGGACGAGCCAGTATGAGATGGCCTTCCGGATGCAGACGAGCGTGCCCGATCTCGTGCGGATCAGCGACGAGCCGAAGCACGTGCTCGAGGCCTACGGGCCCGACGTCGAGCGCCCCGGGAGCTATGCCTACAACTGCCTCCTCGCCCGGCGCCTCTCGGAGCGTGGCGTGCGCTTCGTGCAGCTGTTCCACATGGGCTGGGATCATCATGGCGGCCTCCCCGACGCGATCCGCGGGCAGTGCCGCGACACCGACCGGGCGACCGCGGCGCTGATCGACGACCTCTCCGCCCGCGGCCTTCTCGACGAGACGCTCATCGTCTGGGGGGGGGAGTTCGGCCGGACAATCTATTCGCAGGGGGGCATCAGCGATACGAGCTACGGCCGCGACCATCATCCGCGCTGCTTCACGACGCTCCTCACCGGCGCCGGGATCAAGGGGGGGCTGACGTGGGGAGCGACCGACGACTACTGCTACAACGTGACGACCCCCGACGAGCATGTCCACGTCCACGATCTCAACGCCACGATCCTGCATCTCATGGGGATTGATCACCTCCGCCTCACGTATCCCTATCAGGGGCGCGACTTCCGCCTCACCGACATCCACGGCGAGGTCGTGAAGGGGATTCTGGCGTGAGGTGTTCTCCATCCGCCCCGCGTCCGGCATGGGCGCCGCAGGCTGACGGGGATCGGGGGGAGTCGCGAGCGGAGAGCTGAGTCCTCCGGAGTCAGGCGCGCGGCTTCTTCCACCCGGGCTTCCCCACTCACTTCGGCGCGACGGCGAGTTCCGGACAGCGTTCCAGGATCTTCCGATCCCACGTATTGAGTTTCAGGTGGCGGTCCTCGGCGAGCGCTATGAACTGGCTGTCGTAGGCGCTGCAGCCTGTCCGTCGGGCGATCGCCAGCACCCGCTCGGGAGGCACTTCATACGTGCCATCCTGCATCAGATCGACCGCGTCGCGGAGGATGGCGGCGGCCTGATCGGCATCGAGAAAGGCTTGGCGCTCGGAGGTGGCCAGCACATTGAGGAGTTCATCGAGCCAGAGACGGGGGGCGATCCATTCCGGATCGGTCCGGTAGAGCCGTTCAGCGGCCGCCGTACGTTCGCCCGGCATGAGGAGGTAACAGATGACGTTCGTGTCAACGACGATCACGCCCGCCCCTCCTCGATCGCCTTCTCGAGGCTTGCGTCGTCCACGAGGTGGTGGAGCGTCGATCGCCGTGCCCGAATGCGGTCGAGGAGCACGAGTCGGTCGGACTTGTGCGGCCCTACCGCCGTTTCCAGCAGCGTGAGGATCATCTTGTTCAGGCTGCGGCCGGTCTCCACGGCGGCGGCCCGCAGACGCTGATGGAGATCGTCAGGCACGTCTTTGAGCGTGATATTTGCCATGGCACCATTTTGGCACCGTTTCGGAACCTGTCCAGAGAGAGCCGCCAACGGCTCCCGTAAGCGTGAGGCGATCACCCGGTGCCGGCCGATTCTCGCCCGGTTTCTGCCGTGTCAGGGGTGACGGGTACGGGGGGCGAGCTGCCGACCGATAGACTGGGCTCCTTCGAGCCTGAGGAGACGTTGATGAATCTTGGTACCAGCCCCGCCCCCGCGCACACCCCTGGGGCTGGCCGGGGCGATCTCCTCCGCCTCGCGTTCTTGGCGCTTGGCGTCGTCTTTGGCGACATCGGCACAAGCCCCCTCTACACGCTCAAAGAATGCCTCCACGTCGCCGCCGCCCACGGCGACGCCGTCGACCGCACCGATCTGTTCGGCATCCTCTCGCTCATGTTCTGGGCGCTGATCCTCGTCGTCACGGTGAAGTACGTCGTCTTCGTGATGCGGGCCGATCATGGCGGGGAAGGGGGGATCCTGGCGCTCTTGGCCCTCGTGCCCGATCGCTACCGCCACTCCGCCCGCGGGATCGGCGGTGTCTCCGGGATGACGCTCCTGGCCGTCGTCGGCGCGTCGCTCCTCTATGGCGACGGCGTGATCACGCCGGCGATCTCCGTGCTTTCGGCCGTCGAGGGGCTCGCCGTCGCCAGCCCAGCGCTCAAGAGCTTCGTCGTTCCGATCACCTGCCTGATCCTCGTCGGATTGTTCGCGATCCAGTCGCGCGGCACCGGCGACGTCGGGAAGCTGTTCGGCCCGGTGATGCTTGTTTGGTTCACGACGCTCGCGCTTCTGGGGCTGCGGCAGATCCTCGAGGAGCCGGAGGTCATCGGGGCTCTCTCTCCCTGGTGGGGCATCGAGTTCTTTCTGCGGCACGGCTTCCGCGGGATCCACATCCTCGGGTCGGTCGTCCTCGTCGTCACCGGTGGCGAGGCTCTCTACGCCGACATGGGCCACTTTGGACTGAAGCCGATCCGGTTGGCCTGGAGCGTGCTCGTCCTCCCGGCGCTCGTCCTTGCCTACCTGGGACAGGGAGCCCTGATCCTCCGCGATCCCTCGGCCGCCGCCGAACCCTTCTTCCGCATGGTGCCTCCCGGAGCGGCCACGTGGGCGCTGGTCATCCTCTCGAGCCTCGCCACGGTGATCGCCTCGCAGGCCCTCATCTCCGGCGCGTTTTCGCTCACCCGGCAGGCGATGCTCCAGGGCTTCCTCCCCCGGATGACGATTCGCCATACGGCCCGCGACAACGAAGGGCAGATCTACATTCCCGAGGTCAATGCGCTCCTGGCCATTGGCTGTCTGGCGCTCGTGCTCACCTTCCGCGAGAGCGTCCGGCTTGCCGCGGCCTACGGGATCGCCGTCACCGGTACGATGGCCGTGACCTCGGTCCTTTATTACCTCGTCGTCCGTTACACCTGGGGCTGGTCGAAGTGGCCGAGCCTCGGGCTGCTCGCCTTTTTCCTCGCCCTCGACATCCCCTTCCTCGCCGCGAACCTGTTCAAGTTCTTCGACGGTGGCTACGTACCGATGCTCATCGGCGCGGCGCTGATTGCCGGCATGCTCATCTGGAGCCATGGGCGGACGGCGGTCATCGATCGCTACTCCCGACAATTCGGCCCCTGGGAAGAGGAATGGCCGGAACTCAAAGGCCACGTGGCCTCGCGCGTGCCGGGAGGGGCCGTGTTTCTGGCGCCGAGTGTCGAGCACGTGCCGCCGGTCCTCGTCCACCATGTCGAGCTCACCCGGGCTCTCCAGGAGACCGTGGTGCTTCTCACCGTCATCGACATGCCGGTGCCCGAGGTCAAGGATGAGGAGCGATCGAAGGTCGAGCCCCTCACCGATGGCTTCTGGAGGATCACCGTCCGGTTCGGGTACATGGAGCAGCCCCTCCTGATCCCCCTCCTCCGCCGACTCGCCGCGGAGCACCGAATCCCGTTCGACGTTGACACCGCCACGTTCTTCATTGGCCACTCGACGATCATTGCCGACGAAGGGG
>CAJAYZ010000312.1 GCA_903949225.1 uncultured Planctomycetaceae bacterium | reverse complement strand
GAGGGGAGTCTGCGGAATCCGTCTGTTCATGCGGCGCTCCAACTCGACGCTTCGACTCCAGGAATGGCTGAGCTGCTCCGCGGCGAGACCACCAACAACGAGGTTGTCCAGCCGACGGCAATCGACGGGTTGTTCGCGGTCACCTCGGGCGCGGTCGACTACGACGCGATCACCGCTCTCTCCCGACAGGATTTTCCCCGGATCATTCAGGGATTCCGTGATTCCTTCGATCATGTCGTTATCGATGCCGGTCCGGTGCTGGCCTACGCAGATACACTCATCATGGGGCGGCAGAGCGACATCGCCATCATCGCCACCATGCGCGACCTCAGCAGCGTTCCGGCGACGCTCGCGGCGGTTGATCGGCTCCGGTCGGCCGGTGTCCGTGTCGCTGGCTGCGTGCTCAGCGGGGTGAGTGATTCAGGGACTGGAAATGCGAAGCGGTTTCCGGCGTGATCGTCCGCCGATCGGTTGACCCAGCAGGATTGCAGAACAGATGAAATCGACCACTGCTTCCACCGTATCCACTGCTTCCACCGTATCCACTGCTTCCACCGTATCCACGTGGGCGCCGGTGATCCTCGGCTTGGTGGCCGTGGTTGGGGTGACGGTTGCCCAGGGGGTGTTGACGGGGCGCTGGACTGGAAAGAACGTCAGTGAGGAACTCCAGCGGAATGCCACGCGGCTGGAGGCGTCGTTCCCGAAGGAATTCGGTCCGTGGAGGATGGTGGGCGAGACTGAGGCCGACCCAGCCCAGCTCCAGGTCGCCGGGGCGGTTGGGCACATCTCGCGCGAGTATCAAAACGTCGACAGCGGCGCCAGGGTCGGTGTGTTCGTGGTCTGCGCTACCCCAAGCGATGCCTCTGGCCACACCCCGGACCGCTGTTATCCGAGCGCTGGCTTCGAGATCGCCGAACAGGAACACCGCGAGACGATCACGCTCGAGGATGGCGCCACGGCCGAGGCCTTCTCAGGCTCCTTCAAGAAGCCGGGGGAAAGCCTGCGGATTTTTTGGACCTACGCTGTGACTGGCAAGTGGATCGCGCCCCAGATCGCCCGGATCGAGCTTGCCAACAGCCCGTCAGTGTTCAAGATCTACGCGATCATCGACGAGACGGCCATGCCGCGCGGCGAGGGGAGTCGGACCGGACTCCAGTTCCTCTCCGATCTGATCCCCGAGTTCGATCGAGTGATCTTCGTTGACGAGGCGCCCGCCGAGGCAACAACCGCTGAGCGGGGAACACGATCCTCTGCCGCCGCCTCGAACGGCGCATCGTGATTCCGGAGCCACCGGGGCGGTCGTCTTCCTGGCGGCAGACAGAGCGTGGCAGGCGGTGGTCGAGGGGCCCGAAGGCTTAGGCATGGACCTTTCGAGGAAGCGGATCGTTCTCACGGGTGGTGCCGGATTCCTGGGGACGGCAGTCTGTCGCGTGCTCCGCGCCCGCGGTGTTTCCGATGATCAACTGATCGTGCCGCGGCGCGACTCCTGCGACCTGACCGTCGAATCGGCCGTCGCCCGCCTCTACGACACAGCCCGGCCCGACGTCGTGATTCACCTGGCTGCAGAGGTCGGTGGCATCGGCGCGAATCGGGCGTCTCCGGGGCGTTTCTTTTACGCCAACATGGTGATGGGGCTGCATCTCGTCGAGCACGCCCGACGGGCCGGCGTGGAGAAGTTCGTCCACACCGGCACGGTCTGCGCGTATCCGCGTGACTGCGCTGTTCCGTTCCAGGAGGACGACCTGTGGAACGGCTTCCCGGAGGTCACCAATGCCCCTTACGGGATCGCCAAAAAGGCACTCTTCGTGATGCTCGACGCCTACCGGCGGCAGTACGGACTCCGCTCGGCGGTGGTGGTGCCGGTGAATCTCTACGGGCCCGGCGACGATTTCGATCCAGCCACGAGCCATGTCATTCCGGCGTTGATCCGAAGGAGTGAGGAGGCACGCCGGGCCGGCATGCCCGAGATGGTCTGCTGGGGATCCGGGATGGCCACCCGGGAGTTCCTCCATGTCGAGGACGCCGCGGAGGCGGTGGTGAGGGCGGCTGAGCGGATCGAGGATCCGCTTCCGATCAATCTCGGTGGCGGGGAAGAAATCGAGATCCGTGACCTCGTGGCGAAGGTTGTGAAGGGCTGCGGCTATCAGGGGCGGATTGTCTGGGATCGATCGAAGCCGGATGGTCAACCCCGTCGCAGCCTCGACATCTCCCGCGCCCGGAAGTTGCTCGATTGGCACCCGACCCGCGATTTTGATCAGGGGCTCGCGGAGACAATCCAGTGGTGGCGCGAGCGGAGCGGATGAGCGGCGGCCCGGGACGATCAGTCCGCGAGGGGTTCGAGGGCGCCGTGGGAGAGGATGAATCGTCGTGTCCCGGCGGTCCCATCGAAGATCACCGTCGCGACCGACCGCACGCCCGTGCCGCTCACGCCGGCGACAGTGCCCTCGCCGTATTCGGCATGCCGCACGCGCTGCCCTTGGATCACGGGGGTGGGTGGCTGCCGCCCGGTTGTCCTCTGGGCGAGATCGGCGGCTGTCTCGAGCGCCGGTGCTGGGCGGGCTGGTCGTGAGGCCGTCCTGGAACGCACCGGTGGCGAGGCCTCGTCATCGAGATCCATGACCAAGCCGTCATCCCTAGCCGCAGGAGGGCGTCTGTCGGCCGTCGGCGTTGCCCAGCCCTGATCTTCGTCCCAGGAGTCGGGGGGCAATTGGGATTCGTCATCGGCCCCCGGTCGTCGTCCGCCGAGTGCGCCTCCTGCCGGCGCTTCGCTGCCGGTCACCTCCGTCCCGGCGCCCGAGATCTCGGCGAGAAACAGGCTTGGGCAGCCGATCCTTCGGGTTCCCCGGTAGTCGCGCATCCGGGCACAACTGGCGTGAACCTGTTCCATGCCGCGGGTAATTCCCACGAACACCAGTCGCCGTTCCTCCTCGAGTTGATCGGGGTGATCGAGGCTCCGTTGGTGGGGAAGAATGCCGTCCTCCATCGCCACGAGAAAGACGACCGGGAACTCGAGCCCTTTGGCGGCATGGAACGTCATCAGCGACACCCGGTCGGCGGCAGGGTCCCAGACGTCGGTGTCTGCCACGAGAGCCGTCGTGTCGAGGAAGGAGCCGAGCGGCGATTCGTCTTCCTCGCGTCCCTGCGGGTCGGACGCGTACGCGGCATCGGCCTGCCTGGCCGCCGTGATCAATTCCTCGACGTTCGCCAGACGGTCATCCCCCTCTTCGTCCTCGTCGTCGGCCAGCATGGCGCGGTAGCCAGTCTGCTCGAGCACTGCTTCGAGGAGCGCCGCTACCGACGGTTCGCTCGCTGCGACCCTGGCGAGCGAGGCCTGGAGTGCGGCAAATCGACCGATCGACGTCG
>CAJAYZ010000311.1 GCA_903949225.1 uncultured Planctomycetaceae bacterium | reverse complement strand
GAGGAGACGAACGACCCCGGAGGAGGTTTCCCCGGTCACGTCCGCGTCGAACTCCACCGTCGCCCCCACCGGGGCCTCGATCCGCGGGCTGTCGGGCGCGACCCGCAGCGGCTCGTCGATCCGCATGTAGTCGGGGAGGCGAACACGCCCAGCAACAGCGCCGATCGCTGGGCGGCGGAGGAGCCGGATGGCGTGGGTGCGCGTCCAGGTGTTGCCCCCTTCGAGCCGGTAGGTGGCGTCGTGATCGAGGCCGTCGAGGAGCGTTACAAAGTTTCCTTCTCCGAGCGGACGCATCGGCTCGCGGCGCTCCTGCCCGTCGGCCGACGAGATCACGAGATCGACTCGATCGACGCTGCCGCGCTCGACCGTCGCAGCGATCTCGAGCGGATCCCCTTCGAGGACCTCGATCTCGCCAGGTGAGCCGATCTGCAGCCAGGTGGCGGGAGGAATGTCGGCCGTCGGCTGGAGGAGCCGGGAGAGGGTCGTGGTGAACCGTTCGCCGAGCCCCATCTGCATCCCGAGGAGCACCGTCGCCGCCGCCGCCGCCAGGGCCAGGCCCCTGGTGAGGGGCCGCCATTTGACGACGCTCGACAGCGAGAAGCCGCGGAGCCGGGCTTCGGTCTGCTCGACGAGCCGTTCGGCCATCCCCTGCCGGGCCGGATCGTCCTTCCAGCCGCGCGTCGCCGCGCCGCCACGGTGGAGATCGAGGACGGTGAGGAGTCGGTTTTGAATGCCGCCGAGGGCCCGTTCGATGCGCAGCGCCACGACATCGAGGATCGGCCGGCGGACGGCGGGGAGAATGACAAACAGGCCGAGTGCCCCGAGCACCGCCCCCCACCAGCCGGCGAGCACCACAGCCCGCAGCGCCACCGGCAGCGGCACGACGAGATCGAGGAGCACGCCCCCGACAATCCACGCCAGGGCCAGGCAGAGCGCCAGAAGGAGCCCGGCGGCGAGAGCCACGCTGATGAGGCGCAGTCGCGCCCCCGACACGAGCCCCGTGAGCCGTGCCGCCCGGGTTTCGAGTCGGTTCACATCCGCGCTTGCCATCGATCTGCCTCCCGTCGCTCTCGTCCTCTACCCGCGCTTCCCTGCCAACCCCGCCGCTCGCTGCCGCGCGCCTCTCAGGGGGCCCCCGGCTCCGCTCCATCCGCTTCCTGCATGCCGACGGCGCCTGCCAGCCAGTCGTTGATGCGCTCACCCCACCCCCGCGGCGCGTCCCCGCCGCGGCGCGGCTCCGGGGCTTTGAGCGTGGAGAGGAGAAACTCGAGGCCGAACAGACAGAACACCGCCGTGATCAGCCACCGCCAGATCTCCCGCCGGCTCGTGAACTGCGTGTGGAGCGTGGGGTCTTCGGCGGTGCCGGCGAGAATCGTGGTTGGATGGGGAGCGAACGTCGCCGACAGCTCCGCGGCGTCGATCCGTTCGATCGTCGCCCCCTCGACCTCCCGATTGACCGCCATCCCGAGCCGGATCGGCTCGCCGGTGACGCCGACCGGCGGCTGGACGTCAAACTCGTAATACCCGATCCGGCGCGTCTCCTCGAGGGCGCCGGTGACGCGCCCGTCGCCGGCCACCGTCTCGATCGCAGTCTTCGTCCCGGCCGGATCGATCGCCTGAACGACCGCGCGCTTCCAGCGCTCCTCGAGTCGGATCGGCGCCGGCTCGTAGGGATGGACGCTCTCGGCGGCAACCGCCGGCGGATCGGGGCGCACCGTCTGCACGGCCAGGAGGAGGAGAGGGACAAACGCCGG
>CAJAYZ010000310.1 GCA_903949225.1 uncultured Planctomycetaceae bacterium | reverse complement strand
CCCAAGGTTTTTGACGTACTGGACAGGGCGGGGCTCGCGCGACCGATCATCTGCACGCCCGAGGAGTTGTTGAACGATGACGCAGAAATCTCCTGATCGCGATACGACGATCGAAGACATTCACGCTACCCGGCGACGCATCGCGGAAAAGTTCGGGCATGATTTAGCAGCCATCGTCCAGGACGCCCAAAAGCGGCAAGCCACTTCTGGCCACGAAATCTGGCGACCGAAGCCAAAGCCATCGGCTGCGTCCCCGAATCCCTGATGTCATGACGCTCGGCGGCTCCTGCCGCCGCCTTTGCGTTCGCCCGCCTGCAGCCAGTGCTTGCTGCGGCACGTGGTTGGGCTTTTCCGTCAATCGGCGGTACGGCTCGGGAAGCCCCGCGGCGTCCATCAACCGCGTGATGGCGACGCAGGTCTCCATATTGCATTCCGTCAGATCAAGCTCCTTGGCAGTCTCTTTGTAGGTCTTGCCCTCGAGCCGCCGCCCCAGGATCACCCGGGCGTGCTTCACGAGCTGCGGCTCGTCGAACGCACTCACCAGCAGCGTGCGCTTGGGCATCGCCACCGGCTCGGTCGCAGCCTCGTCGCCGGCCGCCTGGCGGAGCGGCTCCGCCACTGCTGGCAGCAGCGCCGCCACACGATTGATTGTGAACTCGAGCCTCGGCACCACTCGCTTGCCGTCGATCCGCATGAACGGAATCACGCGTATCGGCCCGTCGCGCAGCTGCCGCAGGATCACCGCGGCACGATTCTCCTCGCCAAGCAGCTGGCCCTTTACCGCATTTAGCTGCCCGTGGAAAAAGTCATCCACGACCGAACCGGCTGCGGGGCAGCCGGTGGAGCCAGTCCACTTGGAAAACCTCCGGTTTTCTCGAGTGCTACGCACTCGCGACCGCCTCGTACGGTCGGGCCGGCACTTTATCCACAGCCTGCTAGGTGTTCGAGCAACTTGGCAGCTTTGCAAAATCGGGCCGCTTCGATCCGACGCCAGCCAACGATCACAAGTCGTTGACGGATATGGACATTGCGTCCGGAATCGCAGAGAATCCTCGAGAGCGGAAAACGGGCTCGAATGAATCCCGCCCTCTCCGTTTGGATTTTAGGCAGGCATGAACGACGTTGCTGACGGGGATTCGTCTGCCCACGAACGCCGTCTTACGGCCTGCAACCGTGATTGCCCCGATGCCTGCGGGATCGTGGCCACGATCGAGGATGGGCGGATCACGCGCCTCTCCGGCGACCCGGCCCATCCGGTGACGCGCGGCTTCCTTTGCCACCGCACCAGCCGGTTCCTCGAGCGTCAGTACGCTCCCGACCGGCTCACCTCCCCGCTCCGCCGCGACGGCGACTCGTTCGTGCCGGTTTCCTGGGAGGAAGCCCTCGACGACATCGCCGGCCGACTCCTGGCGATCCGGGCGGAATCGGGGCCGGCAGCGATCCTCGCCTACCGCTGCGGCGGATCGATGGGGATCCTCAAAGGCGTCGTCGACTACTTTTTCGAACGCTTCGGGCCGGTCGCCGTCAAATCGGGGGATGTCTGCACCGGCGCCGGCGATGCCGCCCAGATGACCGACTTCGGCGACGAAGACAGCCACGACTTCTTCGATCCCGCCCGCTCCCGCACGATCATCCTGTGGGGAAAAAACCTCCACGTCTCGAGCGTGCACCTGATCCCGATCCTCCTCGAGGCGCGGGCCCGCGGGGCGACGCTCGTCTCCGTCGATCCAGTGTTCCACAAGACCGCGGCGATGTGCGATCTGTTCGTGCAGCCGCGGCCGGGGGGCGACATCCCACTGGCCCTGGGGGTGGCCCGGCGGATGTTCGAGTCCGGCACGGCCGATCCCGGGGCGGTGGATTACTGTGACCACCTCGACTCTTTTTTAGCCCTGACGCACTCCCGCAGCGTCGAGGCATGGGCTGATCTCGCCGGAGTGCCACTGAAGGCGCTTGTGTCCCTCGCCGACGCCTATGCAGTTCGCCCTGCAGCCCTCCACATCGGCTGGGGGCTGCAGCGGCGGCGGCATGGCTCGGCCGCGGTCCGCGTTCTCGACGCGCTGGGGGCCGTCTCGGGGAACATCGGGGTCCCTGGCGGCGGCGTGTCGTATTACACGAAGCGCCGCGGGGCCTTCGACCTCTCGTTTGCCCGCCGTGAGGAGGTCGCTCCCCGCCTTCTCCCCGAGGCGTGCCTCGGCCGCGCGATTCTCGAGGCCCGCGACCCTCCGATCCGGGCCGTCTGGATCAGCTCCGCCAATCCGGTGGCGATGCTGCCGGAGTCTCACACCGTCGCCGAGGCGCTGGCAGGGCGGGAACTCACGGTCGTGGTCGATTCCTTCCTTACCGACACCGCGCGGCTGGCGAATTACGTCCTCCCCACGACAACGCTGCTCGAGGAGGATGACCTCCTCGGGGCCTACGGACACCACTGGATCGTCGAATCGCGCCCGGTCGTCGCGCCGCCGCCCGGAGTGAAGAGCGATCTGGACATCATCAGCGAACTCGCGCGGAGAACCGGCCTCGGAGACGCGTTCTCCGCCGACGCCGACAGCTGGAAGCGGCGCGTCCTCGGGAAGGTGGCCGATCGCGGCGCGTCGCTCGACGATCTCCGCCGCGGCCCGGTCAGAAACCCTCTCGCCCCAACCCTGATGTATCCCGACCGCGTCTTCCCCACCGCCACCGGAAAGGTGAACCTCGTCCACGATGTCACGCTCGATCCCCCGCGCGGGACAGCCCTGCGACCGCTGCTGCTGATGGCGCTGGCCACCGAACGGGCTCAGGGATCGCAGTGGCTCCCGTCGCAGCAAGAGGGCCCCGCCACGGCCACGGTCCATCCCTCCGCCGCCGCGGGCTTCGCCGACGGGGCCGTTGCGAGACTCGAGTCGGAGATCGCGGAGATCGTCGTCCGGCTGAAGTTCGACCGGCGACAACGGGCCGATGTCGTGCTCATGGAGAAGGGGGGATGGCTGAGCGCCGGACGCTGTGCCAACGCGCTGATCCGCGCCGCGGAGACCGATGCCGGCGGCTGTGCGGTCTACCACGACACGCCGGTCCGGCTCCTCCCGGTGTCGTCTGCCTGAAGCACCCCTGCCGCCACCCTTTGACCCAAGATCCCAACGTCTGCGAGAGGACCCCCGATGCCATCCGCCAACCTCCCCGCCGTCCGTCTGATCGCGATCGCCGCCTGGGCCCTGGCGACGACGGCGGCGACCGCGGCGGAGCCGACGGGGCTCACTGATCAGCGGATCCTCGACGACACGCGCGTGATCGCGATCTCGATCTCGCTGCCTGCCGACGAATGGGAGGCCCTCCGCAACGAATCGCGCGACATGGGCGCGGTGTTGCGTGGCGACCTCTCGAGCCCATTCACCTGGCGCCGGGCCGACATCGTCATCGACGGCGTGCCGGTCGGCTCGGTCGGCATTCGCAAGAAGGGGCTGCTCGGATCGCTCGACAGTGCCACTCCTTCGCTGTTGGTCGACTTCAATCGCTTCCTCGACCAGGAGCCGGTCGCAGGACTGGGACGACTCACACTCAACAACAACAAGCAGGACACCTCCCTCATCAGCCAGTCGCTGGCCTACCGGGTGTTCCGCGCGGCTGGCCTGGCGGCACCGCGCGTCGGATTCGCGACCGTCTCGGTCAACGACGAACCGCTCGGCGTCTACTCGAACGTCGAGTCGGTTCGCAAACCGTTCCTCCGCCGGTCGTTCGGGGATGGCAGCGGGATGCTCGTCGAAGGGACGATCAATGACGTCGTTCCCGAATCGCTGGCCCGCCTCGAGGTGCAGGGGGCGGACAAGCCCGGCGACCGGGACAGGCTCGAGTCGCTCGCCGCGCTCCTGGCATCCTCCGATCCGCTCGATGTGGAGAAACTCGGGAGCCTCGTCGATCTCGATGACTTCTTCACGTTCTGGGCGGTCGAGTCGCTCCTCAACATCTGGGACGGCTACACCGCCAACCAAAACAACTACTTCGTCTATGCCACCCCGGCCGATGGCCTGTTCCGCTTCATCCCCTGGGGCGCTGACGCCGCGGCCGGCGTGGCCCCCAACTTCGGCGGCCCGTTCGCGACCCGCCGCACCCCGCCCCCGGTCGCGGCGCAGGCGGCCCTCCCCAACCGTCTCTACTTCACCCCTGGCATGGCCGACCGCTATCGGGGGACGCTCGAAGGGCTCCTTGACTCGGTGTGGCACGAGGACGAATTGCTCGCCGAGGTCGATCGCCTCGAGCACCTCCTCACGCCGGTGATCGGAGGACGACAGACCGGCGCGCCGAAGGCGATGGAAGCGATCCGAGACTACATCCGTCGGCGCCGTGGAGAACTTGCCCAGGCCTTCGAGACATGGCCCGCCGAGGCCCCATCGACCTGGCGGCGTCCGATGACGAGCGAGCCGCTCGGAACTGCGACCGGATCGTTCTCGGCCACCTATCGCGAAGGCGCCATCGACGACGTTCCCCCTGCGGACGTGGCCCTGACCCTGATCCTCAGTGGCGAGCCGATCGTCCTCACGGATGTGGAGGCCTCTGTCTCGACCTTCATGTTCCCCGGATTCGGTGGCGGCAGCCCCCGCCGCGAGCCCGATCGCCCCGGCAAAGCCTCACCCGAGGCCCCTTCGCCCGGCTCCCCCGGCGAATCGCCGGTGAGTGTCGTGATCTCCGGGAAGCGGGCCGACGATGGCAAACCGCTGGCCCTCAACCTGTTCCTCGATCGGCGCCGGCTGCGGGACACCGACGCCTCACTGCCTGTCAATGGGATGGTCACGGAGGGAACCTCGGGCTTCGGTATCCCCGGCCTGACGCCGATGCGATCGATCTCCGGCACGTTCACCCCCGCTGAACGCGGCCTTGCTCCGGGAGAGCGACTCGGCGGCACCCTCTCCCTCGAGATCACGAAGATGAAGGGGGGGCTGATGAATCAGGCGCCGATGAAGAAGCCCGACGCGGCAGCGTCGCCAACGGCCGAAGCGGCGCCGACACCGCCCCGCTGACGATCCGTCGGATCATCCATCCGCGGCCTTCGTCCACGTAAGTCCCCCCCAACCTAGCCAGGGTTTTCGGGGTGTCTGCCACCGCTTCGAGCGGCGGGGCACTTCCCACCGCCTTCCGGCAGCCGTCCAGGCCCTGGTTCAAGGCTCAAAAAACAAGGTTTTCGATGGGGATGAGGTGGGAAAAGTCCTGGCTTTTGGGGGAACGGCCCGCCTGCTACGCTCCGGCCCCCCGTTTTCCTCCGGAGCCGAGAACCGATGCCTCCCCACAGCTTTTCCGCGAACCCTGAACGTCGAGTGACAGGCCCGTGCGACCGGTTGGTCGGATCGCTGGCCGGGCTCTTCATCGTCCTCGGGTGCCTGGTTGAAGCGGGCCAAGCGGCAGCGGGGGACGGCGTGCTGCTGCGCGTCGAGACGGAGGTCTTCGCCGATAACGACGAGGCTCCGGTTGCCCGCAGCCTGAGCCTGTTCAGGGATGGCGTCGCCTGGGACTTCCTCGAAACCCCCTCCAAGGAGAAGGAAAAGGAAAAGGATGACGATGCCGGGCCGGATGAACCGGTGGAGTTCGTGCTCCACGATCCTGCTCGGGAGCGGATCATCCTCGTCGATCCGGCCCGCGATGTGAAAACGCAGATCGACCATCTGCAACTCGAACGTCTCCGCGCATCCCTGGGCAACTGGGCGAGAAAGTCCGACGACCCACTCATGCGCTGGGCGGGGGGCCCCGACTTCAGCGAAGGCATGGAGGAAACGGCGACGACGATCGTCCTCGTCGGCCCCCGCGTCCGCTACGAAGTGTCCTTTGAGGAGTCCGACAACGGAGCAGTTCCTGAGGAATACCAACGCTTCGCCGACGCCGCCCTGCTCGTCAAGGCCCTCGTCCACCCCGGCGGCCTTCCCCCATTTCCGCGGATCGCCATCAACCGCCGCGTCGCCGCCGCAGGGGGAATCCCCGCGACGGTCCGCCTCGAGATCGAGTCGCGGATGGCCAAACTCGGAAGGCGGCCGAACGTGTTGCGGTCGAAACACAAGGTCCTCGAATCATGGCTTGCCTCCGATCACAAGCGGGTGGCTGCGGCCGAGGAGCGGATGGCGGTCGCGGCTCCGGTCGATCTGGCCACCTACGCCGGCCGAGGCGAGGGGGACGGTCCCGTAGCCACCGCACCAGCGGCCGCGAAACGCCGCTGATCGCCCCGGGGCACAGCGCGCTTCCCTCGGAGCCCATGCGGCAGCCTGCCTACCGGCGTCCAGCACCCGTGCCGACGGTTGCCAGCCCACCCCGCACGGCACAATAGGCGAATCCGTCACCGATCCGGTCGCACCCAAGAAAGTCGACGCGGCCGGACGATGTTCCCTGTACCGCACAAATTGCCTATTCCACGAAACCATCCCCGCCCCAGCCGACCACGACGGCAGGCGGTGTCGGCCTCAGGCCGCGGTGATTGACAGACGTACAGTGACGCTTGTAAAGTCGCCTCATCACATCCAACAGCCCAGGAACGGAGTCTCCCATGCTGGTTCTTTCACGGAAGCAAAACGAACGGATTCGAGTCGGCGATTCGGTCGTCGTGACCATCGTCCGGGTGAGTGGCGACAAAGTGCGGATCGGGATCGAAGCCCCTGCCGATGTCCGTGTCCTCCGCGACGAACTCCACCCGTGTGGAATCCAATCCGAGATCGCCGTCGCCCACGAGCCGGCGGGAGCGGAACGGGTCATCGAGTTGCGGCTCGCGACGGCAGGCTGAGGGTGAAGGGTCACCGGGAGACGATGGCTCATGAACACTCCCCCCGGTGAGTCCGCCACACCACGACAGGCCGGTGGCGCGGGACGGCGTTGGTTACGCCGTCCCGCTGCCGCCGGGTTGCTCGTGATCGGGTTACTCGCGACCGGGTTACTCTTGGCAAGCTACTCCCTGTTGCATTTCAGCCCTGTCGGCATTCGTGGTGCCGTGCCCTCCGGGGCCGAAGGGGAGCGGGCCGCGGGGAGGATGATGTCGAAGGCTTCGTCGCTCGCAGCGGGCCTCGACCGGCCCGGCGACTGGGGCGAAGCGTTCACCGATGCCGAGGCGAATGCCTGGCTCTCGATCGACCTCCCCCACCATGCCCCTGGGCTCCTCGCGGGTGGGATCTCGTCGCCTCAGGTCCGGTTTCTCGAGCGCCGCGCGGCCTGCTCAGCGCTGGTCCAGTTTGGCCCGCTCTCCGCACAGCTCTGGGCGATCCTTGAAGTCACCGTCCGCAGCGACAACCTCCTCGCTGTCGGAGTCGATTCGGCCGGCCTCGGAGCGGTCCCGCTCCCTCCGGGCACGGTG
>CAJAYZ010000309.1 GCA_903949225.1 uncultured Planctomycetaceae bacterium | reverse complement strand
GCTGATCTGTTTTCCATCCCAACGATCATAGGCTCGCCAGGAATCGGCCGCCGGTGCGACGACTCGGTAGGCATCGTAATTGGGATAGTCGGAGAGTCCTGCATAGTATCGCCACACCCGTTCTTCGGAATTGGTCACGCTCGTCGCCAGTCGGCTTGTGCGATACGGCAGCAATTTCTCGAACACTTCTTGGGGAGCGACGGGGCGTCCGCCGCCATATTGCGGCTCACCGAGAAACTCGACTGCATGAATCCTCGGCAGCCACTGATCGGTATCCCAGTCCTCGAGGGGCCAGAGGCGATTGAACAGCTTCATCGGGTAGCGCGAAGACAACTCTGGGTTGTCCGTATACCCGCGGACATGCTCAATCTGCCCGCAGTTGACATGGAGTCGCGTGAGCAGCTTCAAATAGGACTGGTTCGTCAGGTGATCACCGATCCACCCGCCACTGATATCGAGCTGCTCTGTCTTGATTCGCAGATGCCCCCACAACGATCCAGATTCCGTCGACAGTTCGATAGCCGCGTAGGTCAAGGGCCACGGCTGCTGCGCAGAGACGTTCACGATCCCACGTTCTCTTGGGGGAATCAGGACGTCGACCGCAAGCGTCGGGGTTGCAAAAAGAGTCTGCCAGGTGGCGTTATTGCGAGGCAGCCAGAATCGAACCGACGAGATCTTCAGCGGCGTGTCTGAATCATTGACGACGTGGGCCACCATCTGTCGCGGCTGCAACCCTTCTCCGAGGGGCAGAAACGTGATCGCAGAAATCCATTGCGTAGGCTTCGCGATCGAAACGGCAGTCTTGTCCAAGCCGTCTCCCTCCACGTCACAGGCCTGTCCCGTCCCCCAGCGCGAGGATTTGCCGTTCCAAGTCCAAACACTCAGAGAGTCCTCCGGCCCCCGGACGGCTGTGCCCAAGTCGTGCCACGCCCACGCTCCTGATTGAAGGAGCTCTTCGGGCGTCTTGCCGTCAAACTCCCGTGGCAATGCTGATCCCTTGATAAAGAGCTGCACTTTGGCGGCAAGTTCTGGGTCACGCGGCCGTCGGTACCTCATCGACTCGGCCACCACATGCGGTGTTACAGTGACTCCACATATTTCAGCCGTCCGTGCGGTGGAACTGACGCCGACCGTGGAAACCACGATCGCCAGCAGTCGGACCGCGAGACTCATCTGGGATCTCATCTCATCACCCCCCATCACTCGTTTCGTTGCGTCGATGCTGCGCCAATCACCGCTGTAGCGGAAGAGACCTCGATTGAGAGCTGTCGTATCTTGACACGGCGGTCACGAGGTCAAGGTCTGACGGAACGTCGAGTCGTTGACGCCGTCCCTTCGGGCGAGTTCAGCGGCATTCCGGGCCTTGCAGACCATGAGCCCCCGCTCCCAGGAAAAGATTTTCGTCGTCCTCTGCAGCGAGTACTCCCCCCACACTCCTGACAAATGCGGTTGATTGCCTCCCAAATCGATCGTCCCCGCCGTCCGCTCACGCGAGCGGCCAGCGGAAGGGGGCGGCGCAGTCGAGGTTCGCTTCGCCGGATCGAATTGCCTCGTCGTAGCGAGCGGCCACTGCCGGCATGACGGTGAGCTCGACGCCCCCGCGGGCCGCTTCCTCGATCATTAGCCGGACGTCTTTCCTCGCCATGCTCGCGGTGAACGACGCCGGCTCGAAGGGGCCGCTGGCCACCTTTGCCGCTCGGGCCGGGAACATCGCGCCAGGGTTG
>CAJAYZ010000308.1 GCA_903949225.1 uncultured Planctomycetaceae bacterium | reverse complement strand
GACCAGCGGCAAGGAGGCCAGCAACGCGGAGGCTAGCGGAGGCGCCCCTGCTAGCGGAGGCGCTCCTGCTAGCGAAGGCGCCGTGACGAGCGCCGGCGTCGTGGCCGCGTCGCTCGACCGGGCCTGCGAACTCGATCCGCGGAATCTCTGGCTCGTGATCGAGTGGTGTCGTGCCCTGGCGCTCGACCTCGGCAAGCGGCCGCCACCGGAGGTGCCCGCCGGCCTAGCGGCGAAGATCGAATCGCGCTGGGCAGCGATGGAGCCCTTCGCCCCCTCGATCAAGACGTTCGCCAACGTCGACATCCGCGACGTCGTCGACAAGGGAGTGGCTGCGGCCAACGCCGGCGATGCGGCCGGCGTCGCCGGGCGGCTGCGGGGGCTGGCCAATGTTCTCGTGCCCCAGTCGGAGGCCGACCGGCGGGCCATCGAGCGGCATCCGCTGGAGTTCGTGATCGAGCGGTATCGACCGGAGTTCTATGCCGAGACGGGGCTCGACAAGGCGACGGAGGTGCCACGGATCGAGTCGAGCCTCGAAGCGCGCGAAGCGGTGTGGGGAGCCGATGGGCCTGGCCCGTTTCGGGCCGTCCTTCTCGAGGATTTCGATCTCGACGGCCGCCCCGACATCCTCCTCCTCGGGAGCAGCAAAGTGTGGGTGTTCGGCCGCCGGGGAACGGGTGAGCCCGCGTTTAGGATCACCGCCGCCGATGGCACGAAGACTCCGTGGCACGAGATCGCCTCGGCCAACGTGCCGGAGGGGGCCATAGGACTTGCCGCCGCCGATCTCGATCTCGACTTCGACGAGGCGAAGCGCCCCGGCACCCCGGCCCGCCCCGGCACCGACAAGCCCGGCGCCGAGATCGTGGCAGAGAAGCTCGCCGCTGGTTGCCCGGCGGCGGATCTCGATCTCGTGGTTCACGGCGAGGGGGGCATCGTCGTCCTTGAGAACCTCCTCGATCCGGCGACCGGGATGCGGACACTCCGTCCCTTCTCTGCCGAGGCCTTGGCCGCGGCCGGCCCGACCCGTTCGGCCGCCGTTGCCGACCTCGACGCCGACGGCTATCTCGATCTCGTCTCCGGCCATGACGGAGCCCTTCGCCTGTGGCGGAATCTCGGGCGCGGGGCCTTTGTCGCCTGGCCCGGCACGGCGGAATTTGCCGTCGGGGCCCCGGTGCGGGCGCTTCTCCCCCTCGACTGGGACCGGGATGTCGATGTCGACGTCATGCTCGGCAGCGATGCCGGCGGGGGATGGCTCGAGAATCTCCTCCATGGGCAGTTCCGGTTTGTCCCCTTTGCCGTTCGTGGGGCCGACGCGACCGTCGCGCCACGGGCTTTCACCGTGCCCGGGCCGATCGCGGCGCTCGACTGCATCGATGCCGATTCAGACGGGGCTTGGGATCTCGTCGCCGCCGGCCCGTTCGGCGTGGCGACGGTGCCGAGCCGGAGGTCGCCGACCGGTGTGGTTCGCCCGGCGGATGAACCGGGCGTCGTGGTGACCGACAGGCCAAGCGCCGCGGTCCATGCGTTCGACCAAGACAACGACGGCCTCCTCGACCTCGTCGCCCTCGACGACGACGAGGTGACGGTGTCGCTCGGTCTCCCCTCTGGAGGATTTGAGAAGCAGAAGCCGAGACGTTGCCCCACAGGCCACCCCCAGAGCTTCGACAGCGCCGATCTCGACGGCGACGGCGATCTCGACGGCGTGGCGGTCGGCGATGGGGGCTGCGCCTTGACGATGCTCGAGAACGTTGGCGGCAACGGCAATCATTGGATCGACGTGGCGCTCGAGGCCCAGCAGATCAAGGGGACTGCGATGTCGCCGAGCGGCCGGGTCAACGCCCACGGCCTCGGCAGCCTCCTCGAACTCAAAGCCGGGGCGATCTATCAGCCGCGCCCCGTTCGTCGCCGCACGACCCACTTTGGCTTGGGGAATCTCCCCGTGGCCGACGTGGTCCGCGTGGCCTGGATCAATGGGGTGCCGCAGAACGTCATCCAACCGGCCGCCGACAGCCTGATCTGCGAGGAGCAGATCCTCCTCGGCTCCTGCCCCTACCTTTACACCTGGAACGGCCAGGAGTTTGTGTTTGCGACCGATCTCCTTTGGGCCGCGCCGCTGGGGCTGCAGCGGGCGGAAGGAAAGCTGATGCCGTCGCGGGAGTGGGAATGTCTGAAGATCGACACCCCGATGGTCCCGCGGGACGGCCGGTATTCGATTCAGGTGACGGAGGAGCTGTGGGAGGCTGCTTATTTTGATCAGCTACGGCTGGTCGTCGTCGATCATCCCGCCGACGTGGAGATCTATTCCAACGAAAAGGTCGGCCCCCCCGACATCGCCGCCTTCGGGATCCACGCTGTCCGTGCGCCGCTCCGGCCAGTGGCGGCCACGCGTGGCGACGGGGGCGATCTCCGGAGCGACATCCTCGCGGCTGACGGCAGGTTCGCCCGATCGTACGCCAAGAAGCTCCGACAGGGGCTCGTCGCCGACAACACGCTTCTCCTCGATTTCGGTCCGATCCCCGACGTCGACAACGCGAAGCTCGTCCTCACCGGCTGGACCTATCCCACGACCGTCAGCGAGAACGTCGCCCTGTCGCACGATCCAGTTTTGAGCCTGCCGAAGCCGCCGTCG
>CAJAYZ010000307.1 GCA_903949225.1 uncultured Planctomycetaceae bacterium | reverse complement strand
GTTTCGGCTCGGCCACGTCCATCCGATCACGCAGACGATCCGGCGGGTCCAGGAGATCATGGCCCGGCTCGGCTTCGAGAGCGTCGATGGCCCCGAGGTCGAAGACCAGTGGCACAACTTCGAGGCCCTCGCGATCGGCGCGGAGCACCCGGCCCGCGACCCGCTCGACAATTTCTATCTCTCCGTCGCCAAAGGGGCTGATCCGCTGCTGCTCCGCTCGCAGACAAGCACGGTGCAGATCCGCGTCATGGAGCAGCGCAAGCCGCCCCTGCGGATCGTGTCGCTCGGCCGCGTCTACCGCCCCGACACTGCCGACGCCACCCACTACCCGATGTTTCATCAGGTGGAGGGGCTGCTCGTCGAGCCCGGCGCGACGATGGCCGACCTCAAGGGGGGGCGGCGGTTCCTCGCCTCGAGTTTCCTGGGCGGCGACGTCCACGTCCGCTTCCGGCCGTCGTTCTTTCCATTCACCGAGCCGAGCGTCGAGTTTGACATGGAGTGGGGCGGCCGCTGGGTGGAGATGGGAGGGGCGGGGATGGTCGATCCGGCGGTCCTCGCCGCGGTCGGCTACGACCCGGCGGAGGTCTCCGGCTTCGCCTTCGGGCTCGGGGTGGAGCGGATCGCCGCCCGGCGCTATGGCGTGGCCGACATTCGCGACTTCTACCGCAACGACGTCCGCTTCCTCGAACAGTTTTAGTTCCGGGTCGGTCCGGTTGAGCGTTGGCTGGCACGTGTCCGTGCCGGCATCGCGGGGCCGATCGGCTAGGCGTGGTCCCCTTTTTCCAGGCTGGTGAATGCATGATCCTCTCCACGACCTGGCTTGCCGAGTATGTCCGCTGGGAGGCCCCCGTCGACGAGCTCGTCCGACGGCTCCTCATGAGCGGGCTCAACCACGAAGCGACCTGGGAGGTTGGGGCCGACACCGCTGTCGACATCGAGGTGACGAGCAATCGCCCCGATTGCCTGGGGCACGTCGGCGTGGCTCGCGAGGTGGCGGTGCTCTTCGATCGGCCGCTCCACATCCCCACCCCGCAGCCTGTTGAAGCGGCCGCGCCAGCCGCGGCGGCGATCGCGGTGGAGATCAGCGATTCCGACGTCTGCCCGCACTACACGGCGCGGGTGATCCGGGGGGTGCGCGTGGGCCCGAGCCCTGCGTGGCTCGCCGACCGGCTGCGAACGATCGGCATCGAGCCGGTCAACAACGTCGTCGACGTCACCAACTACGTGATGATGGAATGTGGGCAGCCGCTCCACGCCTTCGATCTGGCGAAGGTCCGTGGGGGCAGGATCATCGTCCGCCGGGCCCGCGACGGCGAGACGTTTCGGGCCATCAACCACAAAGATTATTCCCTCACTGCCGGCATGGCGGTGATCGCCGACGCCGAGGGGCCGGTGGCGCTGGCTGGCGTGATGGGGGGAGCGGAGAGCGAGATCGCGGCCGACACCGTTGATGTGCTTCTGGAGTCAGCGCAGTTCGCGCCGCTCGTCGTGCGCGCGGCGGCTCGGGGGCTCGTCCTCATGAGTGCCTCCTCCTATCGCTTCGAGCGCGGGCCCGATCCGGCGGCCGTGGACTGGGCCAGTCGCCGGGCGGCGGCGCTGATCCAGGAATTGGCTGGCGGCGAGGTGCTCGCTGGCGTGGTCGAGGCGGGGACGCTTGCCGGTGGGCGGGCGACGATCGACTTGCGGGCGGCGCGGGTCGAGGAGGTGCTGGGGGTGCCGGTGTCGGCGGGGCGGCAGGCGGAGATCCTCACGGGGCTGGGATTTGTGAAGGAAGCGGCCTGCAGCGAGCGTTGCCGGTGGCAGGCGCCGAGCTGGCGGCGCGATGTGACGC
>CAJAYZ010000306.1 GCA_903949225.1 uncultured Planctomycetaceae bacterium | reverse complement strand
CGATGATTTTCGAGAAGATCGTGTCGGTCAAGGCATCACTCCGGCAGGCATGGCTCGAAACCGCCCCGGTTCATCCGGCGGCCGGCGGGTCTGCGGCCGGGCTGGTGGCGGTGCTCGTGGCGGCCGGCTTACGGATCCGCCGGCGCGGGGCCTTGGGGAGCGCCCATTCCTTCGTGAGGCACTCGAACACCTCGGGCGTCTCGTAGCGGATCACGTCACTCCCCTCCGGCATCGGCCCGACGAGTGAACGGAAGACCGGTGCGCCGCGGAGTTCGAGGTCGGTGCTGCAATCGTCGATTCCCACCTGGATATGGGTCTTGAGGAGCGGCTCCGGGGAATCGAAGTCCCGGATCAGCAGTTCACCGTCGGTACCCCTCGTCACGATCCGCCACGTGTTCTTCGCCATTGCCGTCGTCGCTCCTTCTGCCGCGGCGGTGGGCCGCTCCTGATGGCCCGCCGCGCTCCCCGTCGGGGAGCAGCGCACGGCTGCCTGCGGATTTGATCGACCATGCGGGCGGTCGGATCCACTCGCTGCTTTGAAGGCGTTGCCGTCGGCACCTGGGGTGTTCCCGGCACGATGCCTACAGGCGGACCGGCCCGCCGGCCTCAGCCGACCGGCGATCCGACAGTCCCCGCCACGGGATCGGTAGCGCGGTGGGGAGGCCGAGGCACCCGACCGAAATCCTGATCGATGGCGAACTTCGCCATCCGCATCAGCCGGGGATGATCGAGGGTCGGACAGGGGATGTGGCCCGCGATCGCCTCGACGTTGGCCCGGTCGAAGGTGGGGTCGTTGCGGAAGTAAGAGCGGTAGACGTCGAGTTGGGCCGCGAGATTGTCGGCAAACCACTGCTCGTCGCACAGCTCCGGATCATCCGGCGAGGCAGCCTTCGAATAACGCTCCACCGCTTCCTGCACGAGCGCGCCGAGAGCGACGTTCGAGACTGGCTCCGGATGGGTGACGTGGAACGTCCGGCCGCGGGCCTCGGGCTTCTGGACACAGTGCGCGATGACCGCCGACACCCAGTCGACCGGCACGAAGTTCTTCGTGTGTGACGGCGCTGCCCCGAGGAGCCGGATGATGGCCGGACCACTCGTCGTGCCGAGAGGGACCTTCGCGAGGAGCGTGTGCCCGAGTCGCAGGACCGCAAACAGACCGTGGTAGGTCGAGGTGAACCCGGTGCTTGAATCGCCGACGATGATCGAGGGGCGGTAGACCGTCACGCTCGCCGGGCCGGCGGCAGCCCGAATCATCGTCTCCGCCTCGACCTTGCTGCGCTCGTAGTCGTTGCCGAAATCCTGGCCAACGTCGAGATCGTCCTCCGCGATGGTGCCGGCGCGCAGGCCGCAGACATAGGCCGTGGAGACGTGGTGGACGTGTTCGATGTCCGCGGCGCGGACGACGTCGAGCATGTTCGCGGTGCCGGTGACGTTCGAGAGCCACGGTTCGGCCGCGCGGTCGCTCCCCCGGAAGCTCAAGCTCGCGGCGTTGTGGAGGACACCCGAGCAGTGCCGGGCGACCCATTCGAGATCAGCATCGGAGAGCCCGCAGCGGGGCATCGTCAGATCGCCGGCGAGCACCCGGGGACGGGGGAGTCGTTTGCCGAGTTCGATCTCCCAGTCGCTCACGATCCGCTCGACGCGGGCCTCGGGCGATTCCCGCCGGCTCCGCCGGACCACGACGGCCAGGGGCTGGCCGTCGAGGAGGAGATCGCGGACGAGGTACGAGCCGAGGAGCCCCGTGGCGCCAGTGACGAGCAGGTGGCGGCGATCCACTGCGGGAATGTCGATCATGGCTGGTCGGTGTTGCGACTGGAGGAACCCCCGTGCGGCCCTGCGCACGCGGGTAAGCCAGAGAATGTAGGAGTTTCACAGAGGCTGTCGCAATGCCCCCTCGCAAACCACTGTCCCGCACGACAGATGGCCGCCAGCCTGGCAAAAGTCCCATCGGTTTTTTCCCCGCCGGCCCGTCAGGCGGAGGAGCCTGTGGTGCTGGGTGCCGGTGGAAGAGGGGCCGTCGGCAGGGAGGCGGCGCAGTCGAGGATCGCAGTGCGGATCGCTGCGGTGAGCAGTGGAGGGGCCGCCTCCCCGAGCGCGTGAACATCGGCCAAGACTGTCACGTGGAGGCGGCCGTCGTAGATCACCAGTCCGACGCCGAGACGGGTGCCCGGCCGGATCGGAGGAACCCCATTCACGGCGCTGATTCGCAGTCCTCCGGGAAGATCGCAGCCCCCGTCACGCGGCACATTGGCCCGCAGCCTCGGTCCCACATTGCCGACGAAGCTGACGACGGCCGTGGAGAGCGGGACAGGGAGCCGCGTCAGGAGCCAGAGCGCCGGTGGAAAGCGGTCGATGATTGCCAGGGTGTCGAGGAATCTGCCCGCGGCACGGTGCTCCTGGATCCAGCGACTGGCAGCGGCGAGGGAACGGATGAGATCCACCGGAGCCCGGCACTGTTCCGCCGTCCGGTCGAGGAAGGCATAGCCCATGTCGTTGCAGGCCGGGGCCCTCGTCCCCGGTGACTTGAGGCTTGCGGGCATCGTGATCCGGATCTGTCGGGCCGGATGTCCGGCATCCTCGTTCCAGGTTGCCACGGCGCGCATCACGGCCGCGACGGCGACGTCGTTGAGGGAGGCCCCGTCGGCCGCTGCGCGTTGCTTGATCGAGGTGGTCTCTGCCACCGTGAAGCTGACGGTGACGAACGGCAGCGACGGACCGGCGCCGGGGGGGACGGAGGATCGTGGCAGGAAAGGGGGAAGCGCCGGGCCGCGGGCCAGCATCGCCGGCAGAAATCCAGCGAACCGGGCCGTCTCGCCGCCGAGATCGCTGGCCGTCGGTCCGGTGTCGGTCGGGGCCTGCTGCGG
>CAJAYZ010000305.1 GCA_903949225.1 uncultured Planctomycetaceae bacterium | reverse complement strand
GGTGGGCAGAAGCAGCGGATCGCCATCGTTCGCGCCCTCGCCACCCAGCCGGAGCGGCTGTTCCTCGACGAGCCGACCTCCGCCCTCGATCCGGAGATGACTGCCGAAGTCCTCGAGATGATCGGCGAGCTCAAAGACCTCGGCACGCGCTTCGTGCTCGTCACCCACGAGATGGGCTTTGCCCGCAAGGTGGCCGACGAGGTGGCGTTTGTCGGCGGCGGCAAGGTCGTCGCCAGCGGCCCGGCGTCTACGATGTTCGAACATTGCCCTGAGCTCCGCGTCCGTGAGTTTTTCGCGAGGATCCTTCCATGACCGACCGTGGTGCCGCCACGAACGAGCCCCCTCGGCATGCCCCCGAAGCGGGCGACGACACGTTTGCCTGGCTCGATGATCCGGCCGTGCGGGCCTTCGTCGGGGCGCTTGTCGCCGACGCGGTGGCGATGCCGGTCCATTGGTACTACGACCGTGCCGCCCTCGACCGCGATCATCCACGCCTCGCGGGCTACGCCGCGCCGAAGCGGGTTCATCCCGACAGCATCCTGTGGCGGAGCCGCTACGAACCGGCGGGCCCGGAGGGGGACATCCTCCACGATCAGGCGCAGTACTGGGGGAAGCGCGGCATCCACTACCACCAGTTCCTCGAGGCGGGGGAGAACACGCTCAACTCCAAACTCGCGGTGGAGTTGGCGGCGCTCGTGAAGCGCAACCGCCATTGGGACGCCGAGCGCTGGCTCGAGGAATACGTCGCCTTCATGCGCCGCCCGGGGAGCCACCGCGACACCTACGTCGAGGAATACCACCGCCACTTCTTCACGAACCTCGCCCACGGCCGCAAGCCGATCAACTGTGGCGTCCGTGACGAGCACATCGGGGGGCTCGTGCCAGTGGCGGCACTCGTCGCGGCCCTCGGCGACCGCCACCCCGACCTCCGAGAAATAGTCCGCGAGCATGTGAACCTGACCCACAAAGATCGCGACGTCCTCGCCGCCGCCGATGTCCTCGTGCGGATCCTCGTCCGGGTCTGCCGGGGCGGCCACCTTCGGGAGGCAATCCTCGAGGAGGCGACCGACTGGATCTCGGCGGCCAAGCTTGCCGATTGGGCCGATCTTCCCGATCGCACCGTCGTCGGCACCCGCCTCTCCACCGCCTGCTACATCCCCGACGCCTTTCCTGCAGCCCTCGTTCTCGCTTGGCGGCACCACGACAACTTCGCCGCCGGCGTCCTCGCCAATGCCCTCTGCGGCGGCGACAACTGCCATCGCGGGGCGGTCGTCGGGGCGCTTTTGGGGGCCGCAAATCCGATCCCGCGCCCGTTTCTGGAAGGACTGCAGTCCGGTGCTAGAGTTGGGGAGATTTTCAGCCGTTCTCCCTCTGGGTCGCCCGCATGAGCTCCGTGGCCACGTCCGCCGGTTCCTCCCACGAAGCCGCTCCCCCCCAAGCCCCCCTTCCCTTCTCCACGCTTGACGGCCTCGCCCCCACCAAGACCGTCCTCCTCACGTCCGATCCGGCGGCGGCTGATCCGGTGGCCGCGAAGCGCGAGGAAATCCTCGCCTACTTCCACCGCACCTGCGAGCTCGACGATCGGCTCTTCGACCTGATCCGCAACGAGGCGGCGTTTTTCGTCCGCCACGAGCCACTGCGTCACCCGCCGATCTTCTATCTCGCCCATCCGGCGACGTTCTACGTCAACAAGCTCTACGTCGCCCGTCTCTTCAAGACCCGCATCGACCCCCGCATGGAGGCGATGATGGCGGTGGGGGTCGACGAGATGTCGTGGGACGATCTCAATGCGGCCCACTACGATTGGCCGAGCGTTGCTGCCGTCCGCGCCTACCGCCGCGAGGTCCGCTGCCGCGTCGACGCGTTCATCCGCTCGATGCCGCTGGAACTGCCGATCCGCCAGGATTCCCCGGCGTGGGTGATCCTGATGGGGATCGAACACGAGCGGATCCATCTGGAAACATCGTCGGCCATCCTCCGCCAGATGCCGCTGGCCGACCTGCGGCGCGAAGCAGAGCTCTCGGCGGGAGAGAAGCGGCTGTGGCGCGCCTGCCGGGAGCATGGCCCGCAGCC
>CAJAYZ010000304.1 GCA_903949225.1 uncultured Planctomycetaceae bacterium | reverse complement strand
AGGAGTTCGACGAGCGTGAATCCGCTTCGCCGGTTCCCGACGATCGCCCCTAGGCCGGCCTCGAGGCGACGACTCTTCCAACCGTTGTTCAGACGACTCTTCAGCTTGCCAACCATGGTGAACTCTCCCGGCCGCAACCCACCCGGAGCCGACGAGGCAGGGGGTAAGGAGGTGACCGCCAAAACGGCTATTGTCGAGCGGTGGGGAGGGTCAGTCAAGGAAGACTGGGGGCTCAAGGTCGCCTCAAAGCCCGCAGGTAACCGAGCCCTCCCAGGCCCTGGGGAGATCGGTAGCCTGCGTCGGAAAGGGGGGCCGGAGAGCAGCCAGCCGAGGGGTTTTTTTCGGACAGATTCGGACGTGAAGCGCCCGGTGAGGGGGCTCAAGCGGCCGCGAGCCCCCTCTTGAGAGTGATTTTCTCAGGAACCGCGGGACACCCGGCTCCCAATCCGCTCCCCCGCGATCGCCCGGACGATGTTCCCCTCGCGACGGTAGTTGAACACCAGGATCGGCATGTCGTGCTCCATGCACTGGGAGATCGCCGTGGCGTCCATGACCCGGAGATTCTGGTCGCGGACCTGCTGGTAGGAGAGGTCGCGGTAGAGGATCGCGTGGGGGTTTTTCTCCGGGTCGTCGGAATAGACGCCGTCGACGCGGGTCGCCTTCATGAGGACATCCGCCTCGAGTTCCAAGGCCCGCTGGGCGGCGGCGGTGTCGGTGGTCACAAACGGGCTTCCGGTGCCCGCCGCGAGAATCACGATCCGCCCCTTCTCGAGATGGCGGCGGGCGCGGCGGCGGATGTAGGGCTCGGCCACACCATCCATGCGGATCGCCGTCATCAGCCGCGTCTGGGCCCCGAGGCTCTCGAGGGCATCCTGGAGCGCCAGGCCGTTGATGACGGTGGCGAGCATGCCCATCGAATGCGCCGTCGCCTCGTGGACACCGGAGTTTCCTGCGGTGAACGACGCCCCGCGGAGGATGTTGCCACCACCGATGACGATCGCCAGTTCGACCCCGCGGGAGGCCGCGAGGACAACCTGCCGGGCGACAAGCATCACCTCCTCCATGGAGATGCCACGCTCGCCGGGGCGGACAAAACTCTCCCCCGAGAGCTTGAGGAGGACGCGGCGGTAGACCACCCCAGCCCCCTCAACGGTAGCGCTTGAGTGCCCCGAGGCTGCGGAAGGACCGCTGTCCGGTCCCTTCAGACCACTCTGCCTGGCCTCCATGAAAGAGTCTCCCGCACGGGCGGATGTCAGCCGCCGAGCTTCCAGTTCTCGACGCGCTTCACATCGAGCCCGGCCGACTTGGCCAACTGGCCAACGGTCTGCTTGTCGTCCTTCACGAACGGTTGCTCGAGGAGAACACACTGGCTGAAGAAGTTGCGCAGCCGCCCCTCGATCATCTTCGCGATGATGTTCTCGGGCTTCCCTTCGCCGCGGGCCGCTTCGGTGAGGATCTCGCGTTCCTTCGCCACGGCCTCGGGATCGAGGTCGTCCTTCGTGATCGCCTTCGGCGCGAGGGCGACGACGTGCATCGAGATGTCCTTGGCGACGGTCGCCGCGTCCGGGCCGGTCGTCTTCCCGGCGATCTCGACGATCGCGGCCTTGGAGCCGTCGTGGTGGGCGTAGCCGCCACAGGGGGCATCGATCCGACAGATGCGGGCAAGGTCAAACACCTCGCGCATCCGGTTGAAGAGGTCGTTCTTGATCTCCTCGAGCGTCTTGTCGGGATGGGCGTGGCTCTTTTGGGCGAGGAGCTCGGCGGGAGTTTTCGCGCCCGGCCCGAGGGCGAGCGTCGTGGCGATGTCCTCGGCGAGGGCCTTGAAGTCGGGGCTGTTGGCCACCGGCGCGCTCTCGCACTTCAGCTCGATGATCGAGCCGACGTTCTTCGCAGGATCGGCGTAAACCGCCAGGCGTCCCGTCGAGGTTTCACGGTCGGCACGCATCGCCTGCGTCTTGACGCCCTGCTTGCGGAGCCATTCCACCGCCTGCTCCGTGTTGCCGCCGCACTCCAGGAGGGCCTTCTTGCATTCCATCATCGGCAGTCCGGTCTTGTCCCGGAGTGCCATGACCGCTGCCGCCGTGATCTCTGCCATGGAAAAAGCTCCTTCCAGAATTGGACGGGGAAATTGGGGCGATTCCTGACCGGTTCAAGAGCCCAGAGCCCAGAGCCGGACCAGAATGAGACAACCGGCGAAGCGCCTTGATCGTGGGGCGCTCCTGCCGGCCGTCGGAGGACAAAAGACTGAGTATGCCGCTATCCCCGAGGCATTCCGGGGGGCCGGCCCGCGGCCGATCAGGTCTTCGGCGGACGGGGCGCTGCCCGCTTGGCGACATTCGAACGGGCCTTGGGCGCCGACTTGCCGTCGACGTCGGCACCCTCGGCAGCAGCCTGGGCGTCGGAAGAAGTGTTGACCTTCCCCTCGAGGATCGCGTCGGCAAGCCGAGCGGCCACCAACTCGATCGAGCGGATCGAGTCGTCGTTGCCGGGAATCGGCAGATCGACCAGATCGGGATCGCAGTCGGTGTCGATGAGAGCCACCGTCGTGATGCCCATCTTCCGGGCTTCGCTGACGGCGTTCTTTTCCTTCTTCGGGTCGAACACGACGAGGCATTCGGGGAGCCGCGACAGGGTGCGGATGCCACCGAGATTTCGTTCCATCTTGCGGAACTCACGCCGCAGCGACGACTGCATCTTCTTGGAGTAAGCGCCAAACTCGTCCGAGGGCATGAGTTTCTCAAGTTGCTCGAGACGCGCCAGCCGGTTGCGGATCGTGCGGAAGTTGGTCAGCGTCCCGCCGAGCCAGCGGTCGGAGACGTACGGCATGCCGCAGCGCGCCGCCTCGCGGGCGACGGCCTCAGCGCCCTGCCGCTTCGTACCGACGAAGAGGATCAGGCTGCCGGTCGACGCGACCTGCTTGAGATACTTCCGGGCCCGGAGCAGGCCGCGGATTGTCTCGCGGACGTCGATGATGTGGATGAGATTACGGCGCCCATGGATGTAGGGCCGCATCTTCGGGTTCCAGCGGCTGGCACGATGGCCAAAGTGCACGCCGGCTTCGATCAGTTCCTGGGCCAGGACGTTCGACACGCTCATCACTCGTGGGGTGGGGAGAAAGGGTGCAGGCGGACGGAGCCTCGACGGACCTCCGCGACCGCGGGAGCAGTCCCGCAAACTATTCGTATTTTCCGGTCCATGTCAACGCTCACCTGCCAGGACCGGCCTTGAAGGGGCATCGCCACGCTCACCGCTTGAATCGTCCCGGCGGGCCAAACTACACTTGGCAAAGTCTGCGGATGCCGTTTTTGGCCTGTTTTCGCCATTTTGCGAAACCATGGCCCCGGTGACAATCCAATTCCAGGGCAGGGGAAACCCCGTTCCGGCCGGCGGTTTTTTCGTCGGATTCCCTGGTTTGTGAACGGAATTGCCGGTTTTTTTCAGACGGATTCCGTGCCGACCGACCCTTCCGCGACAGCCGTATCCCCCCAGAACAGCCCCGCCTTCCGCTCGACACCCCCCTCTTCGGCACCGCAAACCGTTCCTTCCTTCCTCCAGCCCTCCGGTCTCCCCATGCGTCACGTCCTTTCGGCCACCGTCCAGAACGTTCCTGGCGTGTTGGCCCACGTCTCGGGCATGCTCGCCTCCCGGGGGTACAACATCGACAGCCTCGCCGTCGGCGAAACCGAGGATCGGCGGTTTTCCCGGATGACGTTTGTCCTCCGCGGTGACGACCGCGTCCTCGATCAGGTCCGGCGACAGCTCGAGAAGATCGTCACCGTTGTCCGCGTCGATGACATCAGCTCGCGGAATTATGTCGAGCGCGACTTGATGCTCATCAAGGTAGCCGCGACCGCCGGATCGACCCGGACGGAGGTCAAGGAGCTTGCCGAGGT
>CAJAYZ010000303.1 GCA_903949225.1 uncultured Planctomycetaceae bacterium | reverse complement strand
GTGGGGATCATGAACATCATGCTCGTGAGCGTCACCGAGCGCACCAAGGAGATCGGCCTGCGGATGGCGCTCGGGGCGACCGGCGGCGACATCCTCCGGCAGTTTCTCCTCGAGGCGGTACTTCTCTCGGCGCTCGGCGGGCTTGTCGGCTTCGCGCTCGGGGTGGCCGGGGCGGCCGGCCTGACGATGGCCATCAACGCCTATTCCAGCGGCACCGATTGGCCGATCGTGATCTCGGTGCCGGCCGGCGTGCTCGCGATCCTGTTTGCGGCGATCGTCGGCGTGTTCTTTGGATGGTATCCGGCGAGGCGCGCCGCCAGGCTCGATCCGATCGAGGCGCTTCGCTATGAGTAAAGCGTCGCTGCGAGTAAAGCGTCGCTGCGAGTGAAGCGTCGCTGCGAGTGAAGCGTCGCTGCGAGTAAAGCGTCGCTAGGAGTGAGCCGGCTCGACGCGGGATGCTGTCGGCGTGTCGGAGACGATCAGCCCGTCGCGGAGCGTGACGACGCGATCGGCGCTTGCGGCAACTTCTGGATCATGGGTGACGATGATCACCGTCAGCCCCTGCTCCTGGTTGAGACGGCGGAACAGCGCGATGACGTCTTGGCCGGTGCGGCTGTCGAGGTTGCCGGTCGGCTCGTCACCCATGAGGATCGACGGGCCGTTGACGAGTGCCCGGGCGATCGCCACGCGCTGCTGCTGGCCGCCGGAGAGTTGCGCCGGATGGTGGTCGAGCCGGTCGGCGAGGCCGACGCTCTCGAGCGCCTCACGGGCACGTTTGCGCCGCTCGCGGGCGGGAATCCCCCGGGCATAAATCATCGGCAGCTCGACATTCTCCAGCGCCGACGTCCGTGCCAGGAGGTTGAAGTTTTGGAACACGAAGCCAAGGTGACGATTGCGGACCGCGGCGCGCTCGTCCTTGGAGAGCGTCACCACCTCCCGGCCGTCGAGCCGGTAGCTCCCGGACGTGGGCCGATCGAGGCAGCCGAGCGTGTTCATGAGCGTCGACTTGCCCGACCCCGACGGGCCGACGAGGGCCACATACTCCCCGCGCTCGATCGCCAGCGACACCCCCTTGAGGGCCTCGACGCGGACCGTGCCGAGGTCGTAGTGCTTCGCGACCGCGGTGACGTCGATGAGCGGCATGGGGGGAGCCGGCGGCGCGGAAGACACGGAAGACGTGGAAGAACAGATGCTGGCACGGGAGTGCTGGCACTCCAGTGTAGCGGGCTTGAGACCGTGCTCGGGGCCGGCTCGGGCCCTGTACAGGGTCTGGCCCCGTCCGCAGACGCGAGATTTTCGGAGGAAAGCGGTAGGTTGAATTGCAGCGGGCCCCAGGGCGGGCCCGGATTCCTCCGGAGGATTGGAACCATCGTGAACAGCATTCGTCGTGGGTTGATGGCGGCGGTGGTGTGCGGGGCGATCGCCTGCGTTCCGCAAGCAGCCAACGCTCAGGGCCTGTGGGTCGGCGGCTGGGGCTGGGGCGGGCCGGTCGCCGTCGGCGGCTTTGGCCCGGGGTTTGGGCCAGGCTTCGGTCCAGGCGTGTACGGCTTCGGGCCGCGGTATGTCTCGACGTTCAGCTCGGTTGGCTGGGGCTATCCCGCCTACCGTGCGCCGTACTACGGCTCGGCCTTCTACGGTCCGAGCTTCTACCGACCGGCATACTATGCGCCGGTCTATCGTCCGGCACCGGTCTACGTTGGGCCTAGTGCCCATGCGATCCGCGTTGGTAACCGGGTGGCCCGGCGCAGCTGGCGGCGCGGGTGGGGCTGGTGAGCCAACCCGGAGCCTGAGTCACCCTCCCAAGGCGCTGGTGCGCGGCCAAGGACGGCCGCGTGCCAGCCGCCGATCACTCCCCGGCGAGGACGATCCGGAAGCCACCGGAGAAGTCGGTGAACGAGGGATCGTTCTTGGTGCGATCGGCTGAGCGGCAGCGGGCCGGGTCGTAGCCCCAGCCGCCACCACGGAGGACTTTCATCGTGCCGGTCGACGGCCCCTGCGGATCATCGCCGCCGGCGAGCGTCGACTTGTACCAGTCGGAACACCACTCGTAGATGTTGCCGTGCATGTCGTAGAGGCCCCAAGGATTGGGTTTTTTCAGGCCGACGCGATGGGCGTAAGCCTCCTTACGATCGCCGGTGTTGCCGTAGTACCAGGCGTAGGCGTCGAGCTTCCGCGGATCGGCGCCGAACGACCAGGCTGACTTGGTGCCAGCGCGACACGCATACTCCCACTCCGCCTCCGTCGGCAGCCGGTAGTGCTCCCCCTTCTCGAGCCAGCCAGCGGCCCGCTCTTGGACGGTGAGCTTGCGGCAGAAGGCGACCGCATCGTGCCAGTCGACATACACCGCCGGCGCGTCGTCCCCATCGACGACGCAGCGTTCCCCCTTCCACGGCTCGGTCTTCATCACCGCCTTCCATTCCCCCTTCGTGACGACCGTGCGGCTGATGAGGAACGGGCGGCTGATCGTGACGCGCAGCTGCGCTTCGTCGGTGCCGCGCCCCTTCTCCGACTTCGGGCTCCCCATCGTGAAGCTGCCCGCGGGGATCGGCACGAGCTTCATCCCCACCGAATTGGCCTCGGGCCGACCGGCGACGGTGCGGCGCGCCGGCTTTGCCGCGGCGGGCTTCTTCGCGGGGGCTTTGGCCCGCGGCGCGGCCTTCTTCGCCGCGAGCGCCTGCGGAGCTTTTAGCTTAGGAGCCTTTACCTTGGGAGCGTTGGCCTTGGTGGCGAGGATCTTTGGCGTCGAAGCCTTGGCCGGCGACGGCCTGACCGGCAACAGCTTGGCCTTCGATCCTTGGGATGCGGTGGTTTTCTTGAGGGCCATCGGGAGGGCTCCGGAGGGGATGGACCCCGCCATTTCACCCGTTCCCCAAGCGGCGCACAACCGGCGCCGCCGGTTCACTCCTCCTCGATGTGGAGGCTGTGCATGATCCGATGGACGAACGGCGCGATCGCCAGCGACGCCACGCCGATGAAGACGAGCCCGGAAAACAGGGCATAGAACGACGCAAACAACTTCCCCGCCGGCGAGGGGATCGGATCGACCGGCCCCATGCCGCCGAGGATCATTGACGCATTGAGCAGGCTGTCGATCCAGGGCAGCCCGCCGAGCCAGTGGTAGCCGACCACGCCGAACCCCAGCGCCAGCGCCACCACGACGCTGGCGATGGAGAGATGCCACGCCACCCGCCGGGCGAACGCCCGCCGGGGGAGGAGCGATTCGCGGCGATGTTCGAACATGGAGACGACACTCTCCCGGCGGAGCCCGAGCGGATCAGGCCGCCGCCCGGCTCTGGGCCTTGTAGAGATACGGGTTCATCGTCGGATCGTTGTACATCTTCATCATCCGGAACACACGCAGCGGCCGCTGGCCGAGGAAGATCTCCGTGAGCAGACGGTCGATCGCATCGATGAGGTGGCCGCGTTGGGCGTCGAGCACCGCCATCCGGGCCGCCGCCTTCTCGCGGTGCTCCTGGGTGGCATCGGCACGGTCGAGCTGCTCGCGCATGTGGAAGCGGCGGAGCTCGAGGATCGAGAGCCGGTCGATCGCCGAGCCGGGCGTCTCGGTGGCCGCGGCGGTGCCGGCGGCGGCCTGGATGCCGCGGGCGGCGAGCTCCGTGACCAGCCAGTCGTCGACCTTCTCGATGGCGTCGTTGCGCGCTTGGTTGAAGCGATCGATGTTCCGCTTCACCTCGGCGATCCGCGCATCGGTCACCTCGGGGGAACGGGCGATGTCCTCTTCGTGCCAGAGCTGGAAGTTGAACTTGTGGAGATCGCAGATCCGCCCCTCGAGCTCGGTGGCTGAGTGCCCCGGATCGACGACATGCCACTCGGCCACGAGGCGCTCGAGGAGCGAGTCGATCTCGGCGGCGGGGAGCGGCGGGCTGGCGGGATCAGCGGGGCGACGGCAAGCGCACTGCGAGGAGCAGGTGGTCATCGTGGGAGTCTCCAAGGAAATGACAGGGGAATGGTGAGGGATCAGGCGGCGCGGCGGATGACGAGGCAGAGGTTCGCCCCGCCGAAGCCGAAGGAATTGCTGGCGGTCACGGTGACGGGATGCGGCCGGGCGACATGGGGCACATGGTCGAGCCGGCAGCGTTCGTCAGGGGAATCGAGGTTGAGCGTCGGGGGGATCGCCTGACGATCGATCGCGGCCAGGCAGGCGATCGCCTCGAAGGAGGCCGCGCCGCTGACGAGATGGCCCGACATGCTCTTGGTCGAGCTCGCCGGGACATGGTCGGTGGCGGTGCCGAGCGCCAGGCGGATCGCCGCCGCCTCGGCGACGTCACCGACGGGAGTGCCGGCAGCGTGGGCGTTGACGTAGTCGAGGTCGGCAGGCTGCACGCCAGCGCTTTGCAGCGCCAGATGAATAGCCCGAGCGGCCTCGGTAGGATCGTCGCCGGGGATCACCATGTGCGACGCATCCCCCGACATACCCACCCCGGCCAGTTCCCCCCGGACCCGCGCGCCGCGGGCATCGGCGTGGCGGCGCGATTCGAGGACGAGCACCGCGCCCCCCTCGCCCATCACGAAGCCGTCGCGCTCGCGGTCGAAGGGGCGCGAGGCGCGGGACGGATGGTCGCTGCGGCGCGAGAGGGCACGGAGGTTGTAAAAGGCGGCAAAGCCGGTCGGGCTGAGGATGTCGCAGCCGCCGGCCAGACAGACATCGACAAGCCCTGTGGCGATCCAGCGGCGGGCCAGGGCCAACGCGTAGCCGCTCGAGGCACAGGCCGCCGCGACGGTCACTGCCGGCCCCTGGATGCCGAGCCGGGCGGCGATCCGGTGGACGAGGCTCGCGGGCCTGTCGGGAGAGAAGACCTGCCCTCCACCGGCGAGGAAGTCAGCTTCCCAGCCCTTGAGTTGCTCGGCGCCGATGCCGAGAACGAGGCCGATGCGCGCCCTGGCCGCCGGGCCGCTGCCACGCAGGTCACCAAGCCCGGCGTCGGCCGCGGCCGCGCTCGAGGCTGCCAGGCAGATCTGGCCGAGCCGGTCGAAGGCGTTGTCTGAGGCGTTGTCTGAGTCGGTTGCCACCGTCGGGATCGCGGCGACCGGCGCGGCGAACTGCCGGGCTTCACGGCTGAATCCGGCGCCGTCGATTTCCACCACGCCCGATCGCCCGGCAAGGAGCGCGTCGGCGATGGAGTCGAAATCGTTGCCGAGAGGGGTGACGGCGCCGATCCCGGTGATCACGACGGCCCGGTCGGCTAAAAGGGGAGCGCGGTTCATGCGGCGTCTCTCCTCCGCTCCCGCGCACCGAGCCGCGCCGCAGCGGGTTCGAGATGCACCGTCGCTCCCCAGCCGAGGCGGAACGACCAGCCGCAGCCGTCGTCATGTTTGTCACGATCGGCTCCGCTAGCCTGGGCGGCTCGGTCGAGAAACGCCCCCAGTTCGGCGAGCGAAGACCGGCTGGGGAGGAAGGTCGGCGACGCTTTGTCGATCACCGTGAGGCTCGGCTCTGTGCGGAGTGAAAGCTTGAGGCTTCCGGCGGCAGCCCGATCGAGGGCTAGCGCCACACCTCGGCAGACCGCATCGCCGGGAAGGTCGCCGCGACCGCCGAGCGTCGGCTCGTCGTCCCAGGCGGTGAGCACGAGCCAGCAGCCATCGACGCCCGGCTCGTCGAGGAGCGACAGCGCCGTGATGAACGCCTCGGAGAGTGCCTCGCGGCCACCGCCGACACCGATGTTGGGACCGTGGATTCGCAGGCCGACGCTCACGGCGCTGGCCACAGCATGAAGCGAGCACTGCGGGACGACATGCGGCGAGACTGTCACCGGCCCGCCTTCACGGAGGTTGACGAGCGTCCGGGCACTGGCCGGCCGGCCGGCGCCGCACGGCGCCGCGACGACGGCGAAGCGATTGGTCGCTCCGGACGGAAAAGAGCCTTGTCGGCGGCCAACCGCGGCCATCGCTTCCTGCACGGCGCGAATGCCGACGACCGTGTGCTCGTCGGCGTGGCGGAGGAATCGTGGCGGCAGCGACGGCGCTCCCGGCACGGACGCCTCGCGCAGCACAGCGACTCCCGCCGCATGGCAGGTGACGTTGGCATGGACCGCGACGGGACAGGAGATGTGGGGCATCGAGAGTGCTCGGTGACCGTGCTGCCAGGGGCTCAGGCCGCCTTGCGGACCGACTTGGCGGCGATCTTCGTCTCGAGGACGTTGAGCAGATCACCGACCGAGTGGATGCCGTCGAGGAGCTCGCTCTCGATCTGGATGCCGAAATGGCTCTCGATGTGGAGGACGAGGCCGGCCATGTCGAGCGAGTCGAGGTTGAGGCCCTCGCGGAGCGTGGTCGATTCCTCGACGGAGGGGTAGGTTTCCCCCGTCTCCTTCTCGAGCAACTCGAGGACGACCGCCGACAACTGCGTGCGCTCCATGGGGATGGGCTCCTGGGCGTCCGGGCCGGCGCCCTCGGGCGTCGACTCACCGAACTGTGGGGGTATGGGGGCCTTGGGGCTCCGGTATGCTCCGCCGGTACCGATGCCCGTGGGGCGTCGGCCGGATGCGAAGGGGGAGGAAGGTAGCGAATGACTGACGCTCGACGAAGCCCAATTCCGCCCCCGCCCGATGCCCTCCCCAGGCTGTGGCAGAGGGTTTTCGACCTTCTCGCGGCGGCCTACGCCTGCGTTCTCGTCTACGCGACGCACCATCCAAAGCCGGCCGAACTCGTCGGGCCCAGTGCCCCGGGCGACAAGACGCTCCACCTCATGGCCTACACCCTCCTCGGGGGTGCGGTGGCGGCGGCCGTCGCCTCCCGCGGCGGATGGAACTGGCGATCGGCTGCGACGGTGTTCGTGGCGCTGGCACTGTTTGCGGCAGCCGACGAGATCACCCAGCCGCTGTTCGGGAGATTCGCCGACATCCTCGACTGGGCCTACGACGAACTGGGGCTCGTCGCCGGGATCGGGGCGGTGACGGTGGCTGCCCTGCTCCTTCGCCCGGTGGTCATCAGAAGGGCGGGCCGGTTGGGAAAGACGCCGGCTCAGTAGTTCGGCGTCGGCGGTCGATAGTCGGCGAGGTCCACCGTCCGAAACCACCCAATCGTCCGCTCGAGCCCTTCGCGGAGGGGGATCGTCGGCTCCCAGCCGAGCCGATCGCGCGCGAGTGTGATGTCGGGGCGGCGGCGCTCGGGATCGTCGACCGGCAGGGGCCGGTGGACGATCTCCGACGACGATCCACACAGCTGGACTGTCAACTCGGCCAATTCACGGATCGTGAACTCGCCCGGATTGCCGATGTTCACCGGGCCGACGAAGTCGTCCGGGGCGGCCATCATCCGCATCATCCCGTCGATGAGGTCGTCGCGGTAGCAGAAGCTCCGAGTCTGGTCGCCGGAGCCGAAGATCGTGATCGGTTCGCCGGCGATCGCCTGACGGATGAAGTTGCTCACCACCCGGCCGTCATAGGGATTCATCCGCGGACCGTAGGTGTTGAAGATCCGCACGATCCGGATGTTGAGGTGATGGGCGCGGTGGTAGTCCATGAAGAGCGTCTCGGCGGCCCGCTTCCCTTCGTCGTAGCAGGCTCGCGGGCCGATCGGATTGACCGCACCGCGGTAGCTCTCGGGCTGCGGATGGACTTCCGGATCGCCGTAGACTTCGCTCGTCGAGGCCTGGAGGACTTTTGCCCGGCAGCGCTTCGCCATTCCGAGGACGTTGATCGCCCCGATCACGCTCGTCTTCATCGTCTTGATCGGATTGAACTGGTAATGCCCCGGCGCCGCCGGGCAGGCGAGGTTGTAGATCTCGTCCACCTCGAGCCACAGGGGCTGGACGATGTCGTGGCGAAGGAGTTCGAAGTTGGGCTGCGCGAGGAGATGGGCGACGTTGGCCTTCTGGCTCGTGAAGAAATTGTCGACGCAGATCACGTCGTGACCCTGGGAGACCAGCCGCTCGCAGAGGTGGCTGCCGAGGAAGCCGGCGCCGCCAGTTACGAGGATCC
>CAJAYZ010000302.1 GCA_903949225.1 uncultured Planctomycetaceae bacterium | reverse complement strand
TGCTCCCAAAAAAAAGATATCCGCAAACCGGCGTCAGGCCCTGGCTGCCCTCGCCCGCGAGAGCGACCGGCAGCTCGACGATCTCATCCGTCGCCGGCTCGCCATGCCGCTCGAACAGCGGATGCACTTCCTCCGCCGCCGGCTCCCCGGCGGCGGGAGCTCGCTCTGAAAAGACCGAGGCGATAGCAGTTGTCGCCGCGATCGACGCTGGCGGGGAATCGCCCGCCACCAAGGGCATCGCCCGGCGACTAATCTCGGCATGCGGGACTGCCGTGCCGCGAATAGACTGTGAAGCTTGGGCTGCTGACGGGGTTGCGGCAGACGTCGCCCGGGGGTTTACCGGGCCATTCCGAGGAGCGCTCCGATGCTGCGTGTCGAGACCGGTCGATCCTGGGGTGGATGCCGAGGGGGCTCGCGCCGCGATTTCCTCCGCGTCGGCATGGCGGGGATGGGATCGGTCGGGCTGCCGGCGATCCTCGGTGCCAAAGCGGCGGCGGCTGCCGCTGGCCGGCCGACGAAGGACACGGCAGTGATCCTCCTCTGGCTCGATGGCGGTCCGAGCCACATGGATCTCTACGATCTCAAGCCCGACGCGCCGGCCGAATACCGTGGCATCTGGCGGCCGATCCGGACGAACGTCCCCGGCATGGAGATCGGCGAGCTTCTTCCCAAGCAGGCCGCCGTGGCCGACAAGTTCTCGATTCTCCGCTCGCTCCACCACGACAACGGCGACCACTTCACTGCCGCGCACTATGTCCTCACCGGCCGCGGCGGGCCCAACGGCTCAAACACCGCCGGAAAGAATCCCGGCGTCGGGGCCATTGCCGGCGCCTTGTGCGGCCCGCGGAAGCCGGGCATCCCCCCGTACATCGCCGTCCCCCACGCCTCGAGCGTCGGCCTCCGCCCCGGGTATTTCGGCGGGAGCTATCTGGGCTCGCGAACCAATCCCTTCGAGGTCGAGGGGGATCCCAGCGCCCGCGACTTTCGGGTCCGCGATCTCCACCTCGCCGACGGCTTCTCGCTCGGTCGTCTCGGTGCCCGGCACGATCTCCGCTCCGGGCTCGATCGACTCCGTCGCGACGTCGATGCCAGCGGCATCCTCGATTCAATGGACTCCTTCCAGCGCGAAGCCTATTCGCTCGTGACGAGCGACGCTGCCCGCCGCGCCTTCGACGTCGCCTCCGAGGACGAGGCCACGCGCGAGCTCTACGGCCGGACAAACTTCGGCCAGAGCACGCTCCTCGCCCGCCGCCTCGTGGAGGCGGGGAGCACGTTCGTCACGGTCCACTCCGGCGGCTGGGACCACCACTGGGATCTCGAGAAGGGGCTCACGAGCCGGATGCCGGAGATCGACACCGCCGTGGCGGCGCTCCTCACCGACCTCGACCGGACCGGCCTCCTCGAGACGACGATGGTCATCCTCTGCGGCGAGTTCAGCCGGACGCCGCGGATGAACGACGGCGGCAACGGTGGCGCGCCGCGCTCGATGGGAACGCCCGGCCGCGACCACTGGGGGAACGCGATGTTCGCCCTCGTCGCCGGCGGCGGCATCAAGGGGGGGCGGATCGTGGGGAGCACCGATGCCCGCGGCGAGCGCGTCAAGGACCGCCCCATCACCCCCTTCGACCTCCATGCCACGATCTATCACGTCCTCGGCATCGACCCGACGACCCACTTCCTCGACCACTCCGGCCGACCGGTGCCGGCGATCGACCGGGGCGAGGTGATCAGCGAACTATTTTAAGCCCGCGCGGATCAACCCCGCTTGCCAACAGCGCCCCGCCCC
>CAJAYZ010000301.1 GCA_903949225.1 uncultured Planctomycetaceae bacterium | reverse complement strand
TGCCGCCGGCGGTGATGACTGCCGATCACACCTTCGAGCAGTTCCCGATCGCTCGTGGCCCAGCCCGGCTTCACCGTCGCGAGGCTCCAACGATGGCGAGGATCCCCACCCGGACGGCGGCTGGCAGGCGACGCCAGACGGCGACAACCTCGGCCAGGTCCGGAGGCACAGCGTTGGATTTCGCGTTGTTGCTTTGCTCGATCCCCGGTTTTTCCCGAGTGAAACCCGGTTCCTTCGAATCCTGTCCCACCTTGAACCACGAGCCTTTTCCGCCCGAGGGAAACAATTGTGGGGAATCATCGAGGAGCGGGTTCAGACCATGGCGAGGATCACCACCGGAAGGCTCAACGTCCAATACGTCTGGAGCCCCGTCGAATCGCCTCCAAAGCCCTCGGCCGTCGCGTCTCTGAACTCCGCGGTGCCCTCAACGGCGTCACCCGTCTATCGTTGGGCATGCTGGAACCTACGCCACGGTGACACCGTCAAGCGATTACCGTGGGCGCCACCCCCACCAGCGAGGGAAACGTTCAGCCCGGTTTCGCCTCTTGACTGGCAGCCCTGATCCGGCCTGATCGGGCTCCTCCAGACGGTTTTGAACGAGAAATTGGCCCCCTCGGATATACGATGCTAATCTGCGAGGTCGGGCGAAGGATCGATCCTTTCCCCGCCGCCTCGTCGCTTCCGATCGGCAGATTCGTCGAGCCAGTGCCCCGACGTCCCTGCCGCTTCGCTTGCCGCTGAAGCCACACGTTGCTCCTTCGGTACCGACCGACCGCCCCATTTGAGGGAATCTGACGCATGCTCACCAGCTTCGGCCGTTGCTTCCGCACCCTTCGCCTTTGTTTTCCGACTGCTGCGGCGATGGCTGCCCTCGCGATCGGCGCCGCCGATGTCACCTCGGCCCGCGCCGAGGAACCGGCCGCCGCTCCGGCTGCCGACACGATCAAGGTCGACGCCCCGGCGGCGGCCCCCGCAGCCCCACAGGCGCCCCCGGCCCCCGAAGGGAAGGGGGGAAAGCCGCCGTTTGCCGCCGTCGTCAAGGACGCGACCCGGATCCCCGGGCTGATCACGCTCCATCGCAAAGACGACAAGGTGTGGGCCGAACTCCCCGACTCGATCCTCGGCCGAGAGCTGTTCGTCCTGATCTCGATCGCCAAGGGAATCGGCGACGGCCAACTCCTCGGCGGCATGAGCTGGGGATTCGGTGACGACTGGATCTGGCAGTTCCGCAAAGTCGACGACAACATCCATGTCGTCCGCCGCAACGTCCGCTTCTTCGCCGACAAGGGGAGCCCCGAGGAGAAGGCGGTCGACCTGGCCTACACCGACAGCGTGCTGTTCAGCGTGCCGATCGCCACCTATGCCGCCAACGGCGCGCCGGTCATCGACCTGTCGGCGATCTTCATGACCGATCTCCCTCAGATCAGCCGCTCGCTCCCCGGCTTCTCCTTCGCCCGCGACCGCTCCACTTGGTCGCGCGTGAAAAACTTCCCCGACAACACCGAGCTCGAAGTCGCCGCCACCTACGGCTCCGGCGGCCAGGCAGAGCTCGACACCGTCGCCGATAGCCGCGGCGTCACCGTCAACGTCCACTATTCGGTGAGCATGCTGCCGCAGAACGGCTACCGGCCGCGGCTGGCCGACAACCGGGTCGGCTACTTCGTCACCGCCCTCAAGGACTTCTCCCAAAACGTCGACGAGGATCGCTTCGTCCGCTACATCAATCGCTGGCAGCTCGAGAAGGCCGATCCCTCGGCGCCGATCTCGCCGCCGAAGAAGCCGATCGTCTTCTGGATCGAGAAGACGGTGCCGTTCCGGTACCGGCAGCCGATCCGCGAGGGGATCGAGGCCTGGAACGAAGCCTTCCAAAAGGCCGGCTTCGCCAGCGCCATCGAGGTCCGCCAGCAGCCCGACCAGACCGACTGGGACCCGGAGGATGTGAATTACAACACCTTCCGCTGGATCACCGCCGGAGCCGGCTTCGCGATGGGCCCCAGCCGAGTGAACCCCCGCACCGGGCAGATCCTCGACGCCGACATCATCTTCGACGGCGACTTCCTCCAATTCTGGCGCCGCGAATACGAAAACTTCACGCCGCAGGCAGTAGCAATCCTCACCGATGGCCCCACGGCCGCGGCGGGCATTCTCCCCTCCGGCCCCCAACGCGTCGCCGGCACGCACGGCCACGGGGCCGGCCACGCCTGCAGCGCCTGCATGCTGTTTGACGGCCATGCCCGTGAGACGGCGCTCGCTGCCACGGCTCTGGCCGTAGCCGGCAACGGCCTCAGCGAGGCCGACAAGGAGAAGCTCGTCGTTCAGGGGCTCAAGCTCGTTACGAGCCACGAACTCGGCCACACCCTCGGCCTCCGGCACAACTTCAAGGGGAGCTCGCTTTTGACCCTTGCCGAGATCAACGATCCGGCCAAGGTGGCGCAGACCGGCGCTAGCACGAGCGTCATGGATTACATCCCGGCGAACATCAGCCCGAAGGGGAAGCCGCAGGGGGATTACTACACCGCCAAGCTCGGCCCCTACGATCTGTGGGCGATCGAATACGGCTACAAGCCGGTCGGTGGCGGGAGCCCCGAAGCGGAGCTGCCGGAGCTCGAGAAGATCGCCGGCCGTGCCGGCGAGCCACAGCTGGCCTACTCGACCGACGAGGACACCCAGCCGGGCGACCCCGATCCGATGTCGAACCGCTTCGACCTCGGCAGCGACCCGGTCGAGTTTGCCCGCAACCGGGCCGAGCTCGTGGCCCAGGTGATGCCGACGCTCGTGGAACGAATGACCGCCAAGGACCCGAGTGGCAAGACGCCCGGCTACGAGCGGGTCCGTCAGGCGTTCGGCGTGCTGTTGACGTCGCACGGCAATGCGATGAACTTCGCTGCCCGTCTCGTCGGCGGCCTCCACACCTCGCGGGCCCACAAGGGGGATGCCAACGCCCCGGCGCCGTTCCGCGTCATCGAGGCTCAGAAGCAGCGCGACGCGCTGACGCTCCTCGAGCAGCAGATGTTCTCGGCCCAGCCATTCACGTTCCCGCCGGAGCTCTACAACCAGCTCGTCTCGACGCGTTGGATGCACTGGGGGTCGAGTGAATCCGACCGGGAAGACTATCCCATCCATGAGGTGATTCTCATGTGGCAGGACCGGGTCCTCGGCCGGCTGATGGATCCGCTCACGCTCACCCGGATCCGCGACAGTGAGCTCAAGGTTCCGGCCGATCAGGATGCCTTCACCACGGCGGAACTCCTCGACCGGCTCACCAAGGCAATCCTCTCCGAGGTCGACTCGATCCAGCCGGGCGACTACACCGTCCGGAAGCCGGCGATCGGGAGCCTGAGGCGCTCGCTGCAGCGCTCGTATCTGTCGCGGCTGTCGGCGCTTGCCGTCGGCAGCGGCGGCACCCCCGACGCCCAGGTGATCGCGGCGGCCCAGCTCCGCAGCCTCGATGGCCGGATCGGCGCGCTCCTGGCGAAGCCTGATGTCAAACTCGATGACTACTCCCGGTCCCACCTCGTCGAGACCCAGGCCCGCATCAAGAAGGTGCTCGACGCCAGCGTGACGCTCCCGCGGCTGTGACCGATTTCCCCGACGGAGCCGATCAGCACCACACGGTGGGAACGCCAATGCCCGACTCGATCAGTATCCTCCTACTCACGCCCGACTTGATGGTGTCAAGCCGGATCGCCGGAGTCGCGGCGGCGATCCCGGCGACAATCGAGGCGCTCGGCCCCGCTGCGGCCTCCCCCCGGGGCGGGCCGTTTGCGGTGATCGTTGTCGATCTCCAGGTGAATGGCCGCACCGCGACGGCTCTGGTTGACCGGGCCAAGGGCTTCCGCGACACCCAGGCGGCCGCCGGCGGCGAGCGTGCGGCGATCATCGCCTTCGGGCCCCACGTGGCCGTCGATCGCCTCACGGAGGCCGCCGAAGCGGGGGCCGACCTCGTCGTCAGCCGGGGAGAATTGCTCGGTGCCCTGCCAGCGGTCGTCGAACGGGTACGATCACTTTCCAAAGGCAGCGTCGACGGCTCCGTCTGAACCGGTGAGCGGAGAGCCGCAAGCACCGCCTGGTTGCAAGCTCGCCGGTCCCGCGCGCAGGTTCTCCGATGCCGTTTTTCCGCCCCTTCCGGGCCACGATCGTCGTGGCACCGCTGCTGCTTGCGATCAGCATCCTCTTCCTCCTTGCCGCAGTCGCCGCCGCCGCGCCACCGGCCGTTCCCGGCATCGAGCCGCCACCCCCTCCGCGCGAACCGCGCGTGGCGGCGGCCTCAGGCGAGCCCGAAGCTGCCAAGACCTCCTTCGGCCTGCCGGAGGGCTTCGCTGCCGAGGCGTGGGCTGCCGAGCCGTTGCTTGCCAACCCCGTCGCCTTCTCGCTCGACGAGCAGGGTCGAGCGTATGTCTGTGAGGCCTTCCGGGCCCACAAGGGGGTGGGAGATAACGTCCGCATCAACGACGACCGCTGGCTCGACGCCGATCTCGCCAACGACACCGTCGACGAGCGTTTCGCATCGATGGTCCGCATCCTCGGTAAGAAGGCAAAGGATTGGGTCGTCGAGACCGACAGGCTGCGCCGCGTCGTCGACAGAGACGGCGACGGCCGGGGGGATACCGCGACGGTGTTTGCCACCGGCTTCAATCGGCTCATTGATGGGCACGGCGCCGGGGTCCTCGCTCGCCGCGGCGACGTCTTCTACGCCTGCATTCCTCACCTGTGGCGCTTCCGCGATGCCGATGGCGACGGCTTGGCTGACGAGAAGCTCCCCCTCCATGTCGGCTACGGTGTCCGCACCGCGATCCAAGGCCACGATCTCCACGGCCTCACCCTCGGCCCCGACGGCCGGCTGTGGTTCTCAATCGGCGACCGCGGCTACCACGTCGAGCACGAGGGGGGCGTGGCCAGCGATCCCGAGAGCGGCGCCGTGTTCCGCTGCGAGCCCGACGGCTCCAATCTCGAGGTCGTGGCGACGGGCCTGAGAAATCCCCAAGAGCTCGCCTTCGACGATCTCGGGCATTGCTTCACGTGTGACAACAACACCGACGGTGGCGACCGGACGCGCTTGGTGCATGTCGTGCCGGGGGGAGACTCGGGATGGCGTGGGCCGGTGCAATATCTCCCCGATCGCGGCCCGTTCAACCGCGAGCAACTGTGGCGAACGGCGTTCGACGGCCAGCCGGCCTGGATCCTCCCGCCGGTGGGGCATGTCGGCGCGGGGCCGGCTGGGTTTGCCGCCTATCCGGGCACGGGGCTCACGCCCTGGTTCGACGGGCGATTTTTCCTTGCCGACTTCCGCGGCGCGGCGGCGACGAGCCTCGTCCACACCTTCCGGGTGCGACCGCTCGGGGCAAGCTTCGAACTGATCGATGCCGACGAGACCTTCCGGCACATCCTCGCCACCGACGTGGAGATGGGGCCGGATGGGGCGCTGTGGGTGAGTGACTGGGTACAGGGCTGGGAAGGGGACGGGAAGGGGAGGCTGTGGCGATTCTTTCCCACCGGGCTATCGGCCGAGGAAAGCGAGAAGCGTCAAGCAATCGTCGACGAAGTCCGTCTGCTTCTCGCCGCCGACTGGACCTTGTTCCTGCCCGAACACCTCGACGAGTTGCTCGATCATCCCGACCGCCGACTCCGCCGCGAGGCGCAGTTTGAACTTGCCCGACGCCGCGACATCGCCACGCTCGCGGCGGTGGCCAGCGACACCAGCCGGCCGGTGCTCGCCCGCGTCCACGCGATCCAGGGGCTCGAACAGGTGGCCCGCTTGATGCGATCCCGCCAGCCGTCACCGCCGTATTTCCTCGATCGAACGATTCTTGGCACCTTGGAGAAGTGCCTCACCGACGGGGCCTTTGAAGTGCGGATGGTGGCGGCGCGAACCCTCGGGGAAACGCGCCATGACCGCGCAGCCACGCCCCTGCTCGGGGTCCTTACCGATCCCCATCCCCACGTCCGCGCGGCTGCCGGGATCGCCCTGGGTCGACTCGGTGGAGCTGTCGGGAATGGCCACGTGGAAGCGGCCGTCCTCCCGGCAATTGTTGCCGCGATCCGCGCTGAAGGGGCCCGCACGCCGCTCGGCGATCCCCATGCCCGTCATCCACTCGTGATGGCGCTGGTGGCAAACACTCTCCCGGATGACCTCGCCCGGCTCGTCACCGATCCCGATCCTGCCGTCCGGCTCGCGGCGTGCCTGGCGATGCGCCG
>CAJAYZ010000300.1 GCA_903949225.1 uncultured Planctomycetaceae bacterium | reverse complement strand
CGCTCCCTCGCCGATCCCTCGGCTCCGGCTCGCGATCACTGCATCCAGGTCTATCCGCGCGGAAAACGACTCGGTCGCGCGATTCGCACCGCTGACCTGCGGCTGTGCGAGTGGAGAGAGTTTGGGGCCGCCCCCGACCAGGCCGAGATCGAGCTTTACGACATGAACCACGATCCCGGGGAGACGAGAAACGTCGCCACGGAGCGCCAGGAGGACGTCGCCCGGCTGCGGGCCCTCCTTGCCCAGCACCCCGAGCCGCGTCCGCCGCTGGTCGGGCCGGCGGCGGATCGCTCCCCGAAGCGGGTGTCGCGAGGCGCCGCTCGGTAGGGGTTCCCGGACGCTGGAGTCTCTGCCGCAGGGCCCGCCGGGGGCTCTTCTACTCGAGCACGATCGCCACCGGCATCGAGTCGCCGAAGGTCTCGAAGTCGCGGAAGCTCCACACGACCTTCTTGTCCGCCGTGACCTCGATGATCTGCGGGTTCTCAGGGCCGGCGTGGCAGTTCACAAACCGGGTGTTGCCGTTGGGAAGCCGCCACACCTGCGTCACCCAGGCGAGCGTGATCCCGGGGAGATCGTTCTGGTCGACCCGCCAGACGATCTCCTTCGCCGGCGTGACTTCGAGTACCGAGTGGCCATTGCCCGTGCCAATGAGCGTGTTGCCGTTGGCGAGCCGCACGGCCGAATAAAGTTGATCGCCGAAGGCTTCGGGGCCATGGCCCGGCTTCGGCTCCTTCCCGAACAGCGGAACGTCGTACTCCCACACCACCTTCCCGTCGCGATCGTATTCGCGGACGACTCCATCGCGCTCGTGGGCCACGAGGATCGTTCCGGCGGCGGTGCGGCGGGCGTTGCGCGTATCGGAATGAACGGCCGGGTTGTTGACGACCAGCTTGGTCGACTTCCGCACCTTGCCGTCGCGGGTCACCTCGACGATCCGCGCCGGCCCCGATTCGACGACCATCGTCGCACCGTCGGGGAGCCGCTCGAAGGCGTGCACCTCGACCGGCTTGCCGGCGTTGTCGCCCCCCGCGGCGTCGTATTCCCACACCGGCTTGCCGTCACGATCGAGCTCGAGGACGCGCGTCCAGCCGTCCTGGATCAGAAGGTGCCCATCGGGCAGAAGGTGGAGATCGTGGATCGCGCCGTTGGCCCGCTTCCATTCCACCTTCCCGTCAGCGGCGATGGACGCCAGCGTTCGCCGCGAGTCGTCGGCGGCGATCACACGCCGCGGCGTGCCCGTCTGCTCGGCGCCCGTTGTGCCGCTCAATCCCGCCGCCAGCGAGAGCATGAGGAGGACCGCGCGGGCCACGGCCGCCGGCGACCAGCCCGACTGCGGTTCGGCGTGAACGCGCGGGGCCTGCCCAGCAGCAGCGGCGAGCACTTCGTCCCGCGCTACTGCCACGCTCGGTCCCGGGACATGGTCCATCGCCAGAGAGAACGTGATCTCCCCGCGGGGAGGAAGCGTCACCACCCGGCCCTGTGATTCCTCGAACGAGCGCGGATTGGGGAAGTTCGTCGCCGGCTCCAAACCGGTGACATACCCATCAGCCTCTCCCCCCTGCTGCTTCCAGAGGGCGAAGCAGGGGAGCGTCCGGGAATCCCAGGAGAGCCGGGCGGCCTGCTTGCCCCCGGCGGCAACGAGGAGCGCAGCGGCGGTGCCGTCGCCGCGGGGACGGATCCGAGCGTAGTGGCAATCCTCAGGACGGCCGGGACGCGGGGCGTCGTAGCGATTCCAGGTGGCGATGTCGGCCGCTGCCACGGCATCGCGCGGCACGATCTCGTCGATCGGCGCGACAACTTCGGCCCCCGCACCGAGGAGCGGCGGCCCGAAGTTGACGTGATAGAGCATCTGCATCGAGGTGGGACGGTCGGAGAGATTCGTGACCGTGTCGGTCCAGGCCACGCCGTGCCGCTCCACCGAGAGCGTCAGGTTCATCGTCATCCGCAGGGCGTGGAAGTGGAAGCGGGTCTCATCGACGGTCCCACGGGCGGTGAGGGTGCCGGCCTGCTCGTCGAGGATCACCTCGAGCGACCGGGCGGGGAGGTTGGCGACCCGGCCATGGAGGCCATAGCGGAGACGCCCCTCCGGCGTGAAGTCGGGAGCGCCGTTGCTCACCAGGCCGCAGCGGGCGACGAGCTCGTCGAAGCCGTCGAGCCATCCGAGTCCGGATGGCTCCGAAAGCGGCACGAACCCCGGATGCACCGGGCCGCGCACCGGGGACTGCCAGCCCCATTCCGTCCCGGCGGCGTTCACCTTCCAGATGCCGAGCCCCCGATCAGGGAGGAGCCACAGTCGCGTCTTCCCGGCGACGAGCTCCACCATCCGGACTCCCTCGGCGAGCCCGCCGACGAGCGTCCGGCAGCGGACCGCAAGGGGGCCAGCCGAAACGTCGATGTCGGCAGGAGCCCGTGGGGCGATCCCGGTCCGTTCCTGCGCCTCGATGATCGACACCATTCGCGGCTCGGACATGAAATCAGCTCCCTGATGCGGTAATCTCTTAGCTTCGGATCTGGCCCTTCAGACCCGGCGAGCTGGTGGGAAATCTATCAGATTCCACAGACTTCCCGGACGGCGCATTTCCCAACACCAGCGCGGCCACACCAGGCCACCAGCCCTCACCCAGGATGACCATGCCCCCCGATCATCAGCCGATGGCCGTTGTGCTCGCCGCCGGCAAGGGAACACGGATGGGGAGCGACCTCCCGAAGGTCGTCCACGAGGCGGCTGGGCGACCGCTTGTTCGCTGGGTTGTCGATGCCCTTCGCGAAGCGGGGATCGGCGAGATCATCGTTGTCGTCGGCCATCGTGCCGAACTGGTCGAGGCCTGCCTTTCCGACGTCCCCGGGCTCTCCTTCGCGAACCAAAAGCAGCAGCGCGGCACCGGCGACGCCGTCGCGGCCGCGGCTGCCGGGATCGAGGCACGGCTCTCGGACGATCGTCGCCGCCCGGTGGTGATCGTCTGCGGGGATTCGCCGATGCTCCGCCCCGAGAGCGTGCGCGGACTGCTCGTCCGACTTGCCGAATCCAAGGCATCGTGCCTGGTGGGTACGGCGGTGACCGACGCCCCTCAGGGGCTGGGGCGGATCGTCCGCGACCAGGCCGGGCATTTCCTGCGGATCGTCGAGCAAAAGGACGCATCCCCAGAGGAACGGGCGATCCGCGAGGTG
>CAJAYZ010000299.1 GCA_903949225.1 uncultured Planctomycetaceae bacterium | reverse complement strand
CGCGTTCTCCACGCCGCCTACCGGGACGCCACCGGCATCGATGCAGCCTGGTTCCTCACCGCCGCCGGAGCGGGGCCGAGCGTCGTGGTGGGCTGAGCGGGCTGAGCCGAACACTTCGAGCATCTGACGCCGATCGGCATGTGGTTGCCCTCCACCCGAGACGTTTCCCCCTCCGGCGAAGTCTATCGATCGCTGTGCTGATCCTCCCGGCGGCAGGACTGGCCGGTCGGGAGTATTCTATGAGGGAAGCGCCTGCACGGCGGTGGAACCGCAGGCCGGGGGAGCGATCCCCATCATGGAATCTCGACGCGCGGAGGAGGTGTCATGGAAGTGACGGGAACTCGAACTGATCGGTTGAAAATGGGTGTGCGGTTGTGGATCGTCGTTGGATTGGCAGCCGGCCTCCTCGTGACAGCCGGCTGTGGAGCGACCGTCCCCGCCGGGGCCAAGCCGGAAGCCCAAATGCCCGTCGAGCCGCGTCCGGTGTCGATCGCGCCGGAGGCGCGCGAGGTGATCGACCGGATGGCGAAGTTCTTCGGCGCCAGGAAGGGTTTCTCGCTGCGGCAGGTGAGCACCACGACCGTCTCTGACGAGGCCGCAAAAAAGCTCGCCGGAGCGATGACGCATGTGGTGCGCGTGGAACGTCCGGATCGACTGGCCGTGGTCCTCACCGGCGACCAGCCGGGGAGCGGTACGGTGATCAGCGACGGTGAGGCACTCGTCATCCACCAAAAGCAGAAGGACACCAACCGTTACGAGTCGTCGTCGGCTCCCGCGAGCCTTTCTGAACTCGTCGACAATCCCCATCTCCGCACGATGCTCGCCGTCGGCGGGGCCGACGTCGTCACGAAGGCGCTGCTCGGCGAGGATCCGGCTACGGCAATCCTCGAGGGTGTACAGGAACTCACAGTGGCCGACTCCGAGGAGGTCGATGGCCAGCCGTGCACGCACCTCGTGGCCAAGACCGACTCGGGGAATTGGGATTTGTGGGTGGCGACCGGTGACGAGCCGGTGCCGGTGAAGTTCGTGCCTGCCATCGGCCAGCTTTTCTTCGGTGGCACAAACGTCGACCTCTCATCGACCGTGATGTTCGACCAATGGCGGTTCGATCCCGCCTTCGAGGCTGCCGACTTCGCCTTCGTGCCAGAGGAGGGCTGGGAAAAGGTCGAGTCGCTCACAGGTTTCGCCGATCAGGCCCGTCGCGATCGGCTCGCCGCCGCCAGGCCATCGCTTCACCCCACCGTCGGGTTTCCCGGCATGCCGCTCTCGCTGGTCGGGGTGGACGGCTCCCGTTTCGATCCCGCCACGCAGAACGACAAGATCGTCGTGCTCGACTTCTGGGCTTCCTGGTGCGGCCCGTGCCGTGCCTCGCTCCCGGTCGTCGCGCAGATCTGCAAGGAGTATGCCGACAAGGGGATCGTGTTTCGCGCCGTCAACGTCAAGGAGGATCCGGAGACGATTCGCACGTTCCTTGCCGAGGAGCCGATCGATGCCGCGGTGGTCATGGACACCGAAGGCACAGCTTCGGCGGCGTATCGGGTCGAGGCGATCCCGCACACGGTGATCATCGGTCGGGACGGGATCGTCCAGGCCGTCCACGTCGGCGCGGCCGAGGGGATGGAAGCGAAGCTCCGCAAGCAACTCGACGCTCTGCTCGAGGGGAAGTCGCTGGCGCCGAAGGGGGGCAACCAAGCCCGCGCGGAGCCGCTGTGAACGCTCGATGCTTTCGGGACTGAGCGCGCCTGCGGGAGCGCCTTGCCGGGCATCCGGGAGGATCGCTGCGACTGCGATTTCAGATCAGTTGGCACGCTCGAGCCGGAAGACCCCGTTGTCCTTCTTCGAGGTGTAGCGGGCCTCGAATCGACAGGCGTCGGCTTCAGCCCGGTAGCAGAATGTCCCGAACATCCGGCCGAGCCACGAACTCCCCGCCAAGATCACCCCGTCGTCGCCGTCCTCGATGACCCGGAGGGTGACGGAGTACTTGAAGGGCAGGATCTTGAAGAAGCGACCGGCGAAGTCGACCGCCCAGCGTCCCTCACCACAGGGCCGGAACGTGGCCCGGAGGGGGCCAGCGTGACCGGTGGACGTGCTTTCCCAGCTTCCCGACCACGATCCCGACAGGTCGACGGCGGGGGCAGGCGTGGCGACGGTGAGGAGGAATGCCACAACCAAGGGGGCAACAAGGCGGGGAAAAGGCATTGATTCCGGTTCCTGGGGAGGATCCTGGGAGAAGGGGCTTTCCTGGCGAGTCTGATTCGCCCTTGCAGGGATGCAAGCGGCGGAGAGGGGATGACGGGGGGCGATTCCAGGGCGATCATGGAGGAAAACCACCGAAACGTTGACCTTCATCGAACCCGGGGTTAGTTCTCGACGTAGAAGGTTCCACCCGCCGGAGGCTCTGCCATGTTTGCCCGCTCTCCCTTCGCCCTCCGCCGGTTCTCCCTGCCGCGGCCGGCTCGGTCCGGAAAATCCCGCTTTTCCCGCCGGAGCCTCCGCAGGCGTCCGGGGCATTGGGAAACCCTCGGCGTGGGGATGCATGGGACGGAGATGCTCGAGCAGCGGATGATGCTCGCCGCCGATCTCGAGTTGTCCTTCAACGATGCCGATGCCTGGTATGCGCCGGCCACTCAGACGGCCTACACGCTCACCGTCTCCAACATCGGCCCCGACACCGCGCAAAACGCCGTCCTCACGACCGCGCTGGGGAGCCAGATCTCCGGGGCTGTCTGGTCGGCGGCCTATCAGAACGGGGGCGTCGGCCCCCTCTCCGGAGCCGGCGGGCCCTCCGGCACGATCACGCTTCCATCAGGGGCGAGCGTCACCTTCAGCGTCACCGCCCAGGTCGCGGCCGACGAGACCGGGGCCCTTGTCACCACGGCGAGCGTTTCTGGGGGAGGCGACACGACCCCGGTCAACAACTCCGCGACCTCGACGCTCAAGTTCGTCCCGGCATCGATTGCCGTCACGGATGACATCGGTTGGTCGAGCACGTCAAAGATCCGCCTCGTGGAGCCGGCGACCGGAGCCGAGATCGCCTCTGCCAATGCCTTCGAGGCGGGGTTCAAGGGGGGCGTGCGCACGGCCCTGGGGGATCTCGATGGTGACGGCAAGCGCGAGGTGGTTGCGGTCTCCGGTCATGGCCGGGCCGCGGAAGTGGTTGTCTTCAAGCAGCAGATCGACGATGCCGGCAAGGTGACGCTCGTCAAGGATCCGGCCTACACCATCCAGCCGTTTGGCGCATCATATCGTCGGGGCCTCCAGGTGGCTGTCGGTGACTTCGACGGTAACGGCACCGCTGACATCGCCGTAGCCAAGGCGTTCGGGAAGGGGGATGTGAAGGTCTACACCTCGACGCTCTCCGCCACCCAGCCGCTCACCCTCTACCGCTCGTTCACCCCCACGATCGCCGGTTCAGTCGCCGGTGTCCGGCTGGCGGCTGGGGACTTCGGCACGTTCGCGTCGGGGGCCACGACCGATGCCACGAAGGCCGACGGTCGGCAGGAACTCGTCGTCGTCAGTGCTTCCGGCGTCAAGCCGACGGTGCAGGTCGTTGATCTCTCCGGGACCACCGAGAAGGTGGTGAAAACGGTGTCACCCTTCACGGCGGCCTTCAAGGGCGGGTTGCACGTTGTGGCGGCCCGCTTCAACGCCGACGCGGTAGCCGATCTGGTCGTCGCCCCGGATGGCGGCGGAACGTCAAAGATCCAGATCCTCGACGGCAAGGTGGGGGGCTCCACCACCCCGCTCTCCGAATTCGCCGTCTACAGCGATCTCGCCTCGAAGCCGGTCGGCGTGACGGTGGCGGCCATCGACACCGACGGCGACGGCCGCATCGATCAGATGATCACGAATCAGAGCCGCGTCGCCGTCGGGACCGAGCGGGTGTTCGACTACGACACCACGAAGAACGTCTGGACCAAGTCAGCGGAAAACACCGGGGTGTCCCGATCTCCGCTCGTCGCGGCACCGGTTGCCTCCCTCCCCTATGAGGGGATGGTGACAACGGCCAGCGGGCTGGTCTACCGCGATCTCGTTGTCGGCTCCGGAGCGAGCCCCTCCTCCTCGACCGCGAGAGTCACGGTGAACTACACCGGCTGGCTCCTCGACGGCACCCGGTTCGACGGTAACAGCGGCGTCTCGTTCAACCTCAATCAAGTGATTGCCGGTTGGACGGAAGCCCTGTCGACGATGAAGTCCGGCGGTCGCCGGTTGCTGGTCATCCCGTCGAACCTCGGCTACGGCGACGCCGGCAGCCCGCCGTCGATCCCAGGAGGGGCGACGCTCGTGTTCGACGTCGAGTTGCTCTCGACGACCTGATCGGGGTTGTCGAAGCCGGCTACCAGCGGGCTTCGAGGCCCGCGTTGGCGCCCGACAAGAAAAGACTGCCGGTGTTGTCGATGGCGGTTGACGGGGAGCTGCTGGCCGAGAAGTTGTATTGGTCGGGGGCGAGTGCCACGCCGGTGAGCCAAAGCAGGTTGTAGCCGAACCGGAATCCCCACGTGTCGTCGATCCGCCAGATCCCCGACAAGTTGGCATCGGCGATCATGCCCATGCCCCCCTTCCAGGACGAACCGGTGGGGCGGAAGGGGTCGAGCGGGGCAAGCTGATCCTGGAACGATTGAGTTTGGGAGAGCGACGTCCCGGCTAGGCCGACCTTGATCCAGCTCTCGAGGGCCCACTCCTGGAACTCCATCCTCCCGCGGACGCCGACTTGGCCTGCGAACAGGTTGGAGGAGGTGTGGGCCGTGTAGGTGTTTGCCGCCGGGGCACCAGCCGGCGTGAACCCGAGGACGCCGACGTCGTCGAGTCCTGCCCAGCGGAAGCCAGTGATCCAGTCGAGGTGGCCGCCGTCGTACCAATTCACCCGCTGTGAGGGGCGTTGGGAGCGGGGATTCCAGCCGCCGTCGAACTGATGGAAGACGACGCTCGCATCGAACGACTGCAACGAGGTGATCCCGGTGAAATCCCCCTCGGAGCCGTTTTGCATTGCTGTCGAGGCGGAGCCGAGCGCACCGGGGGCTTGGAGGAGGGCGTTGGGGCTCTCCATGCGGGCCCTTGAGTACATGTTCCACAGGCCCAGGTAGCCGGTTTCCCAGCCGACGCCGTCGCAACCGTAGTCGCCGTAGAGGAGGCGGACGCCGGGGGCCACTGTGCTCTGCAGCATGTTCGTTTGCAGGGCCGTGAACTGGGGAGTCACGTTCTCCACGACCAACGGGCCATCCTTGAGAGCGTTGTTGCGCTGCATGGCCAGAGCGTCGAAGACGAAATAGCGCTGGGGATCGGTGGCGGCGCCGACCAGCGGGCCCGAAAAGACTTCGGTTGGGGACTCGACGGCGCTTGGAGTTCGGGGCGGGGGCGCCTCGGTGGCCGGCTCAACGTCGGCCGGCACCGGCGGGACGTCGCCGGGGAGTTCGAGTCCGCCTTCCGGGGCCGCGCCTGCCGCCTGGATGGCGTGGAGGCAAAGGCACGCCATCATCGAGAGGAAAAAGCCCTCCGGGAGCGTGCCGCGTTTCACGGAAGAAGGTGTGCGCATCGAAAGTCCGTCGCGATCGGTGGAACCGGAACGACCCGCGTCTCCGGTCTATTCGGCACACTCCACGCAGGGCATGAGAATCGCGATCGAACATCCCAGCGACCGGCAGGCTGCCGAATCTGCGGGGTTTTTGCGGCCGGATGCGAGGCCGGCGGGGATGGACAGGGAGTTTGGGGCGACAGTGGCGATCACCCCTCCCGGATGACGATTCCCTGCTCCTCGAGGATCGGGAGGACGTTGACGCGGAAACCCTCGCAGGCCGAGCCGAGCCGGCTGCGCCGCTCAGCAGGATCGGTGATCGGCTTCCCCTCGTGGTTGATCACGCGTTCGTGCTTGGTCATCAGCGCGTCGACCCCCGCCGCGAGGTCGTCGCAGCCTCCGTCGAGCCAGGTGGTGAGAATCGCGGCGTCGAGATCCCCGATCGTGATCGCTGATCCACTGGTGGCACTGGCCAGCGGAACGCCACGTCCACCAAACATTTCGCCGGCCAAAATTGCTCGGTTGAAGGCTGACGGCATGGCGATCCGTTTTGCCGCGACGGTGCGGTCGAGTTCGAGTGATGGTCCGGACGAAACCTCGAACAACTGCATCCCGACCCCCGCATCGACGGCCTTGGCGATCTCGAGGTCGGTCGATGACGACAGCCTCGGGTCGGCAATGATCTCCGACATCCGCATGCCACGGCCGGCGAGCATGTCGAGGAGCGTGCCGTAGAGGCCACCGTCGACGGTGGAGTTCACCACGCCGAGATTGACGGTGATCGGCAATTGCACGCCCGGCTTGGGATTGCGATACCAGAGATCGTCGGCCGCGCGGAGACGCGCGGCGACGTCGGGGAGGAAGGTCGGCTGCTTTCCGTACACGTCCCATCGGAACATCGTGTTGGCACAGAAGTCCTTGTGGGCCTCGGTCACGAGCCGGTTGGTCGTGGTGCGGAAGAGGTCGTGGAACACCGGCGCGACGCACAGGTCCCAGAAGTTCGTGTGCACCGGGAGGCTGCCAACGAAGCTCAGGCCGGCCTCCGCGAACTGGCCGGCGACCTCGGCAAAATAGAAGCTCGTCCAATGTTCGTTGAGGTATTCGTGGGCCAGGTAGCGGGGATCCTGGCCGCGGATCGTGTCGACGTAGGCCGCGGCGTTGGGGTTATCGACGAAGTACTTCGCCTTCTGATCCCGCATGTAGGCGAGGTAGTTGACGGCGTCGCGGGCCCGCTGAACGCTGTCTCCCTGCCGCAGGGCGGCGTACTGCCGGAGAATGCCGCGGATCGGCTGGAGATGGGCCCATCCCGGCATGGCGTTGTAGCTCAGCAGGAGGAGCCCGCCAGGGGCGAGCCGCTCGGAGGCGATGCGGAGGATGTCGGTGCGGACATCGGGCGCCACCCAACTCCACACGCCGTGGAGCGTGATGAAGTCGAAGTCGCGGAGATCGTCGGGGAGCTGGGAGAAGTCGGAGGTGACGATCCGGGCATTGGAGAGCCCGCCGACCTCGATGTCGCGGGCGATCTGGGCCGTATGCTGCGGATTGAGGTCGACGCCGACGAACGAGCCCTGGGGGTTTGCTGCGGCGAGCGTTGTCAGCGTTCGGCCCAGGCCGCAGCCGAGCTCCAGATACTTGAAGCCATCGGCAACCGCGGGGGGCTTGATGCGGTTGAGGATCGCGACATGACGCAGCGCCTTGGGGGCGAGGTGTGGGTAGAAGCCCGGGACGTAGGCGACATCCGTGACATACCCGGCCGAGTTGGGGGCGGACACCAGCAAGCTCCAGCAAGAAGGGATGGGCAGCCGCGGGGATGTCCCGCGGCACGAAAGCGCGATCAGCGCTCCGGTTCGATCGACGCGGACATCGAGCCTTTTGAGCGGGCGATGAGACGATCGGCGCCGAAGGCGTGGATCTGGTCCCGCTTCAGCTCGGCGTGCTCCATGGTGGTTGTGAGCACGATGACTCGGCCTTGGTCATCGACCTCCTTGGCGAGCTTCCAGCCCCGCTCCGGCGGATGCCCGAAGAGTTGGCGGAGCATGACGATCACGTATTGGTAGGTGTGATCGTCGTCGTTCCAGAGAATGACGTGGTACCGCGGCTGCCGGCGGGGCCGGTCGTCGGCTGCTTTCTCCTTTTCGGCGGGGGCGGCGGCCTCCTCGACGGCGACGGTGGCCGCCGAGTCGGGCTCGGTGGGGGCGGGCT
>CAJAYZ010000298.1 GCA_903949225.1 uncultured Planctomycetaceae bacterium | reverse complement strand
TCGGCTACGACCGAGACGATTTCCTCACTCGGGGGGACGCCGAGCCGCCGGGCGAGCACCCCGCGGACGGTGGCATGGAGCCCGACCGCTTCCTGGCTTTCGTCGGCGGCGACGATCGAGAGCACCTCGCGGATCGTGTCGTTGCCGAGCAGCATGTCGGCCGGGAGCGGGAGGGGCGTGGGGCGCATCGCTGGCAGAGGTCCTGTGCGGCCATGGAGTTGATTCGGTTGCTAGGGGAGCATGCCGGGATGAGGGTTTGATGTGGTTTTTGGGAACCACATGAAAGTCTTGCGCGGCGGGATGACGGAGCACGGCGCGGCGGAGAGCGCTCGTACACGGCTCACGGCTTCGTTACAAAATCCTCATCGATGTGGCCTAAAGTCAGAGTGGTTTGTTCCGATGAGCGTTACTTTTCCGCTCCCTCCTCTTCCGGACTTGGCACTATGAGCGTCTTCTTTCCACGAAGCCGGCACCGCGCCGGTGCTTCCCCGCTCCCGGCCGGGTTCACGCTTGTCGAACTCTTGGTCGTGATCGCGATTATCGGCACGCTCGTCGGGCTCCTCCTACCGGCCGTGCAAGCCGCCCGTGAGGCCGCCCGCCGGTCGCAGTGCACCAACAATCTCAAGCAGATCGGCCTAGCACTGCTCAATTTCCACGACGCGCGGAACCGCTTCCCGCCCGGCGTAAATCTCCCCGTAGGCACCGCCAGCGGGATGCTCTTCCCCTCGAATGCCCTCTACAAGAGTGGCAAGATGGGGAAACCGCCGTTCGCCGGCCAGTGGGGCTCGTGGCTGATGTACACCTTCACGATGCTTGAGGAAGCGAACCTCGCCGCGCAACTCGACTTCACCACGCGCGAGTACGGCAATTGCAACGGGCCCGATTCCGTTGGGGCGCGGAACGTGTCGGTGTTCGTCTGCCCGAGCGACCACGTTCCTAAGAATCCGGTCTCCTACTCCACCGGCGGCAAGACCTACTACTTTGGCGTCAACAGCTACATGGCTAACGCTGGTTCGCGGTGCTGGTTCTGGGCGAACTCGACCTGCGACGGGATGTTCCAGGTTAACAGCAACGTCCGCCTCAAGGACGTCTTCGACGGCACCAGCCACACGGTGCTCGTGGGGGAGCGCGACAGCTTCGAGCCCAACTGGATCGTCGGGGGGGAGCAGAAACTACCGAACATGCGCGGGTGGGCGTGGTCAAACTTCAACGCCATGCAGGACGTCCTCGCGAGCGCCTGGGTGCCTGTGAACTACAGGCTCCCGGGGATGGTGACCTCGTCGTTCAATGCCTCGACCGACGACCGGCAAAACGCCTTCGGCAGTCGCCACCCAGGCGGGGCGAACATGGTGTTCGCCGACGGGTCGGTGCGGTTCATCACCCTCGTCGACACAGCCGATCTGCCGGTGCTCCAGAGGATTATGCGGCCCGCTGATGGCCAGCCGGGAGGTGTCGATTGAGTGCTCCGGCTCGCGTTGTCCTCTTGGCGATCGTCGTTGCCCTGGCCTGTGGTTGCGGGCGAAAGCCCGATCCGCTGCTTGCGCCGGCATCGGGCGTGGTCCGCCTTGGCGGCAAGCCGCTGGAAAGCGCGCTTGTGCGGTTCATGCCCGCCGAGCGGGGGATCGCGGCGGAGTGGATTTCGGAGGGGACGACTGACATGGAGGGACGCTACACGCTGGCGTGTGTCCGTGGCCCGGGAGCGGTGGTGGGGAAACACCGGGTGACGGTGTCGGAAGGGGGCGTGCCCGGGGAATTGCGCGACGATCAGGGGAAGGTCGGGGCGTGGCTATCCAGTCTTTCCGGGCGGCCGATCCCCGACCGCTACGGCACCGCCGCGACATCCCCGCTCGAGGTCACCGTCGGCCCGGAGGGGGCCGGGCTCGATCTCGACCTCGATCGCTGACACGGAGTCTGCGGCCCCGCGGACCCCGAAACGGCGGTGCATTCCTATCGGATTGATTCGCCGCGCCGTGCCGCCACAATCGGGGGCTCAGCGGGGCGGCCGGCCGACGGGAGCCGGCGAATCCCGTGGGCACGCCAAAGGGGGAGGCGAGCATGACGGCGAGCGGAAGCAGGGACATCGATGCACGACCGGGGCGAGCTCGACAAGATCCAGTTTGTTCAGGCGAGCCATCAGCAGGACATGGACGGCTGGCCCAATTACTGGCCCGGACTCCCGCCGATGCACAATGCCACGCACTGCGTCGGGCCGTGCCTGCCGCTCGAGCGGAAGAATGCCGTGGAGGTGAGCTGCTTCGGCCGTCAGGGGAGCATGCCGGGATGAGGGTTTGATGTGGTTTTTGGGA
>CAJAYZ010000297.1 GCA_903949225.1 uncultured Planctomycetaceae bacterium | reverse complement strand
GGGGGGATCTCGCTCCTGCAAGGTGTTTCCGGCGGTTTCCCCGGGGCTTGAGCCTTGCAAATGAGAAAAGGATTTAATTATGATTTGTCGATGTTTGGAGGGGGTTTCTTGATCGCATGTCCACATCTATTTTTCTTTTCCCCGTTATCCGCTCTGGACGGCCATTCTGGATTTTCATTTCTGGAACCACCGTTCCCGAGCCATTAGGAGCGTTTTCATGACTCATCTTTCTCGTGGCGTGCGCCGTCAAGGCTTCACGCTCGTCGAGTTGCTGGTGGTGATCGCCATCATCGGCACGCTTGTCGGTCTGCTTCTGCCTGCTGTCCAGTCTGCCCGCGAGTCGGCTCGCCGCTCGCAGTGCACCAACAACCTCAAGCAAATCGGTCTTGCTCAGCAAAACCACCACGACACCAACCAGATGTTCCCGCAGAGCGTCGGCTGGGGGCCGGCGCCGTATGATCCGTACTACTTTTCGGACAAGGTCTATCTCCTGCCCTTCATCGAGCAAATGGGGATCGTGAGGAACCTCAACCCGAAGGATGCCGGCGCGTACTTCCCCGGTTGGGCCGGTTACAACTCTGCCGGTCTGAGCGGCCGTCTCCCGGCGTTCAACTGCCCGTCGAATCCGAACTCGATCAACGGCGGTCAGGCCAACCACACCTACTCCATGAACAACGGCACGTCGTGGAGCCAGCACACGACCGCTGGCGGTGTCTACCAGGGAGAGCGTGACGGCAGGGTTCGCAGCAACGGACTTGCTTCGTACCGCAACCAAGAGAAGACCTACGGCGCGGCCCCCGTCACGATGGGTGGGATCACCGACGGCACGAGCAAGACGGCGTTGTACTCGGAGTTTGTGATCGAGCAGTGGAGCGGCAACGTTACCAATGATCCGAAGCTCTGGAAGTCGCAGGTTTACAACTGGGCGGATGGCGGAAACTCCACGTCGGCCACGCGTCAAAACTGCTTGAACCAGACCGGCCTCAACGACGCTGGTGGTGGCCGCATCATGCGTGGCGGCGGCTGGTCGTGGTCGATGGCGGCCACCGGTTCGGCCTATTCCCATACGATGATGCCGAACGAGAAGAGCTGCCAGACGACCGACAGCGATTGGTGGGGCACGAACGTGCTGGCTGCGACCAGCGCCCACACCGGTGGCGTGAATGTGGCCAGGGCCGACGGCTCAGTCGCGTTCTACACCGATAGCGTTGCCAACGATGTTTGGTGGGCCCTCGGCACCCGTGCCGGCGGCGAGGCCGTCTCCGACGACAACTGATCCCTGGGATCAATGGTGTCTTGTAGCAATCAAGCGGCCGCCGGAGGGCAACTCCTCCGGCGGCCGCGGTTTTTTCTGGGTGGCTCAGGTGGGACGATGACGTGACTGACGTTCCCACGGACTTTCGAGCGGGAGGCTTGCGGTGGCGATGACGTCAGCGGAAGCGCACCTTCGGGAAGGGAACAAGCGTGGAGGCCCGCGGTCTGGCGCGAGCCGGTTCTCTTTGCCGAAGCTGGCAGTGTGGGTCGGCGGGCTCTTGTTTGCCTTGGCCGGTGCTGGGATTCTGTGGAGCGAGCGTGGGCTGGGCGAGGCCCGGCTCCGGGCCAAGCATGGGCTGTGGAGCGAGGTCCATGCGCCCGTGGAACGCTACCTACGAATCCATCCGGGCAGCGCCGAGGCCAACCTCCTCTGTGCCGAGGCCTTCGTCAAAGACGACGCCCTGCCGCTCAACGAGCGGATCGGCAGCGCTGTGGCTCGATTGCGGGCGATCCCCGATGAGGCTCCGCAGGCGGTGGAGGCCCGTCTCGCCGAGGCCAGGGTGCAACTGTTCCTCAACTACAGCCCCGCCGTGGCGGAGCTGGCGATGCATCGGGCCCTGAAACTCGATCCCGAGGACGGCGACGCCAACTATCTGATGTGGAAGCTCCTCGACCTCACCCGGCGGAGCGAGGACGTGGAGCCGTTCTTCTGGAAGGTGCTCGCGGCCCGGCCGGAGGGGCAGCGGGCGATCGTGCTGCGTGACTGGTATCTGAGCCAGTTCTATCCGCTCACCTCGACCTCGGAACTCGACCGGATGATGGCGTTTCGGATCTCGCCGGCCGATGACGCGACGATCGTGGAATCGAACCGTCTCCTCCGCTTCCGTGGATCGGCGCCCGATTCACCCCTTTGCAATGCGGCGATGGCCCGGTGGTTTCGCACCCAGGGGGATCTGCCGTTTGCGCTCGACCTCCTCGACAAGACCCCGTCGGCCGATCCCCCCGACGGAATCTGGGAGCCTTTTTTCCGCGGCACGCTTCTCGATGTGCTCCTCGATTTGGGGGACATCGACCGGGCCGGTGAGGAGTTTGACCGGTGGCCGGCCGGCGACCGCGGCCGCGACTATCTCCTCGCCCGTGGCCGTGTGCTTCAGGATGTCCGCGACGATCCCGCCGGGGCCGCGGCGGCCTATGCGGAGTCGCTGGCGGCCTGGCCCGGGCCGATCGACTGGCGGACGATGAATCGGGTCGCCAACTGCCTCGCCCGAGCTGGCGATCAGGAAGGAGCGACGACGATGCGCGACCGCGCTGCCACACTCGAGGCGCTCATGAACGACAAGGTTCACGATCGCTTGCGGATCGTGCTCGGGCAACTCGATAATCCGGAGGTTCTGATAGAGGTCGTCGACTTCTACCGGAAGATCGGCCGGCCCGAGGAAGCCGAGGCGTGGAGCGGCTACATTGACTTTCTCGGCCGGCAGACCGCCGATGCCGATGGCGCGGCCGAAGCGCTGCCGCCACGCGGCCGATAACCGAACGTGTCTCTTGGATTGGCTCGTTTCTTCCTTCAACGAAGAGGTGCTGTGATGGTGCGCTGTGTTGGGTTGGTCGGACTGATGGTCGTGATGATGGCGGCCGTTGGCTGCGGCGGTTCGGTCAAGGAGATGGCCCCGGTGAAGGAAGAAGCCAAGGCGCAGGGCGACCCCAAGGCCAAGGCCATGCAGGGAATGCCGGAAGCGATGCGGAAGAAGATGGAAGCGAAGAAGTAGTCGCAAGCCCAGTCAGAACTGCTTCACCGGCACTCGTTCGAGCGCGGGGAGCGGTCCGTTTCCGAGGACCGCTTCCCGCAGTTCGGTCACGAACGGATCTTCATCATCGGTGCGCTTGATGCCGTTGATCATGTCGGCTGCCTGGGCGAGGTTGCCGAGGGTCGCGAACTTGTGGGCCCTGACGACCTGTGCCCAGTAGGAGTTCGGGGAGCTTGCCATGACCTGCTCGAGCGAGGCGATCAGTTGCTGCCGGTCTCGGAGCACGTCCGCCTTCTTTTTCCAGGCAGCGAAGGCGTCGTCGTCTTTCTCGAGCGCCGCCAGCCGCTGGAAGAGATAGGCCGATTCGAAGCGCTGCTCGGCAAGCCGTTCGAGCGGGGTGATCGATTCCCGGGCCGCCGCTGCATCGCCGGCCACGAGCGCCAGATTGGCGAGTTCCTCGCGCGGCGTGACGCCGGCCGGATCGATCTCGATCGCGGCGTTCCAGTTGCGTCGGGCAGCTTCGATATCGCCCGTGCGGGCGAGGGCCTTGCCGAGGAGGTGGTGGGCGGCGGCGGTGGGCCGGGCGGCAAGGCTCCGCTCAAAAAGCGGGATCGCCTCGGCGTCGCGGCCTTGATTGAGCAGGAGCGAGCCATGCTGCTCGAAGAACTCCTCTGGCGGCAGTTGCAGGCCGAGGCCATCGGGGGCCAGCGCTTCGGCACGCTGGTAGGCGAGGAGTGCTTCGTCGGCATTGCCGCGGTCGGCTTGAATCGCGCCGATGAGAATGTTGCCCCGGGCTCCCTGGCCCGGCAGGGCGGCAAACCGCTCGGCGCTCTCGATGGCTTCCGTGAGGAGCCCGAGTCGCGTGCGGCAGGTGGTCAGCTCGTAGAGAATATCGGCGTCGGCTGGGCTGAGCCGCAAGCTTTGTTCGAGGAGGGGCGCGGCCCGCGACCACTCGGTTCTGAGAATGTGGGCCCGCGCCCAGGCGCGGAGCTCGTCAGTCGTGGCGGCCCCGACGCGCTTGTAGATCTCGATCGCCTCGTCGGCCCGCCCCAGCAGAGAGAGTGCCCGCGCCCGATCGGCCTCGGCACGCCCGGAGCCCGGGTTGAGATCGAGGTAATACTCGGTCAGGGCCAGGGCCCGCGGGGCGTTGCCGCGGCCAAGCTCCGCCTCGGCATCGCGGAGCGGGCCATCCTGCCACCATTGCCAGGCCGTCACCCCGCCCAGGGCGGCGGCGATCGCCACCACGAGCGCCCCGGCCCGCCGCAGGGGCGTGCGGAAAAATTGGGCCCTGGAGACTCGCTTCGGCGCGGCGGCAGGGGAGGCGGATGGAGGCACGGCAGGGATGGTCGGGGGCAGATCGGGCCGGCGCCGGGGATCCCTCGGGCGCCTCACACATCATCGCATCAAGACGGTTGATTGTCCTCTGCCGGTGGTCGCCTGCGGAGGATTTCCGCGCTTCGGGGCGTCCCCTTCGAGTACCTGCCAGTAGGCGTCGGCGCCGAGGTGGAGATTGTCGACTCGCCCGGAGGGCCAATGGATCGTGACGTCGGCCGGAGATTCTCCGGGTGGGAGGGTGACGAGGATCCGGGGATCGTGGCTGGAAAGATAGCTTCCTCCGGCAGCGATCGGCCGGACGGTTGTCCGCCCGTCGCAGCGCACCTCGACCCGGCCGCCGACCGGCGGAATCCGTGAAGGGGTGCGGAGATCGAGGCCGAGGAACCGGCCAGGAGCGGCTGTGTCGTCGCGGAGAAGCGCGACAGGAGAGATGTTGTGGGTGACGGCGAGGTCGAGATCGCCGTCGTTGTCGTAGTCGGCGCCGGCGGCGGCCCGGCCGAGCCACTTGCCACCGAAGTATTCGCCGCCAACGTCGTCGGAGACATCGACGAACGTGCCGTTGGCGGCCTGCCAGAGGAGCTGCGGCTGCATCTCGTAGGGCTGGACGCGGGGCCCGAGGACATGCCCGGTGGCGACGAACATCTCCATCCGGCCGTCACGATCCCAGTCGAGCCCCACGGTGCCGAAGCCGAGGTTGTGGAGGCTCGTGGCGGCGATTCGAGTCTTCCGGCTGATGTCGGCGAAGACGAGATTACCGAGGTTTTGGTAGAGCGTATTTTTCGCTTGGTAGAAGTGGGCAAGGAAGATGTCGGGGCGGCCGTCACCGTCGAAATCCTCGGTGACGATCCCCATCGAGGCCTCGTTCTCGCCGTCGTCGCTCACCGCACAGCCGGCCGCGGTGGCGAGCTCGTCGTACCGGATCGGTGTCCCCGCCGCCGGGCGCGGGGTGTAGAGGTAGTTGGGCGTCATGTCGTTGCCAACGTAGACCTCGGGGAGAAGATCGTCGTCGAGGTCGACGACCGCCACGGCGAGCCCCTTTCCGCGGCCGCTTGTCTCGATGAAGCCGAGGTCGGCGGAGCGTTCCGCGAACGTCCCGTCCCCCGCGCTCACCCACACCTGATCCTGCTCGCCGACATAGCTGCCGGGGCCGCAGTAGCCGCGCCCCTGCGGATAGTCGCAGGCTTTGTTGTTGCCGAGCCGATTGTCGAGGAACGTGCAGGCGTAGATGTCGAGCTGGCCGTCGTGGTCGAGATCGGCGAAGGCGGCGCTCGTGCCCCACTTCGCGAAATCGATCCCGGCGGAGGCGGTGACGTCGGTGAACGTGCCGTCGCCGTTGTTGTGGAGGAGAACGGCGGGGCCGAAGTTGGCGAGGTAGAGATCGGGGAACCCGTCGGCGTCATAGTCGCCAACCGCGACCCCTTGGCCGTAGTGGTCGTCGCCGATGCCGGCCGCGGCCGACACGTCACGAAAACCGGCCGCGCCCCGGCCGCGGTAGAGACGGTCGCGGTGCTCGCCATCCCCGCCCTGCGACTTCTCCAGCCGGCAGCCCTCGGTGAGGTAGAGGTCGAGCCAGCCGTCGAGATCGACATCGAGCCAGGCGGCGCCCCCTCCCATCACCTCGACGATCAGCCAGTTTTCCGCCGCCTCGTCGTTGAAGTAGGTGAAGTCGATCCCCGACTCGCGGGCAACATCGACAAATCGGGGGGGCGTGGACAGCGCCGGTCGCGGCGTCGCCACGACCGTCTTCCGGGCTGCGTCGCTGGTGCGTGCGGCCGGCTTCGCTTCGGCTTGCTTTTTCGCATCCGCCGCCTTCGGTGCCCCCGCCGGGGCCGGAGAAGGTGCCCCGGGGCGGCAGCCCACCGGCGCGACGAGGAGGAGCGTGGCGAAGCAGGCCACGGCCAGGCGGCGGGGATCGGATGCGGGTGAGGCCATGCGACTCATCGGGGGGGGGCCTCGCGGAGGACCGTCGGCGCGGCGTCGGGGGTGGCCGGTTCGATGACGAGCCACTGCCCGCCGCCGTCGATCCCCGGCACCGGCGTGACCCGCCCCCCGGGCCAGCGAACCGAGAACGATGGCGGCGGGCCGTCGGCGGGGAGGGAGAAGAGAACTCGCTGATCGCGGGACGACTGGTAGCCTCCCCCCCCCTTCACATGCCCGGTGCGAATCTGGTCGCCGGCGGTCATCGTCACCACGGCGCCGATCGAATCGCGGTTGCCCGCCGTGCCGATGAGCCGGAGGACGGAGTTCGTTCTTCCTTCCTGCTGCGGATGGCCACGGTCGTTGCGAAGAAGGGTGGCCGGTTCATCGCGGTGATTGAGGGCGAGGTCGTGATCGCCGTCGTTGTCGAGGTCGACGGCGGTCAGCCCGCGGCCCTGGTGCTTGGTGAGAAAAAAGGGGCCGAGTTGGTCGCGGGGGGGCTCGCGAAACCGGCCGCGTTCGTTGCGAAGGAAGAGGGGAAGCTGTTGGAGGAGTGCGCTATCACCGGCCTTGTGCCGGTCGTCGCCGACATGCCCGTTGGTGATCACCGCATCGTCCCAGCCGTCGAGGTCGAAGTCGGCAAATTGGATCCCCCAGCTCACGTACGGCAGGCTCGGCGATCCGGCGCCGCTGGTGTCGCTGACGTCGCGGAAGATACCCCCGGGGGACCCGGCGAAGAACAGGTTCGCCTCTCCCTGGAAGTCGGTGACCATGATGTCGATCTGCCCGCGGTTGCCGGTGTCGGCGAGGTCGACTCCCATGCTCGACTTCACCCGCCCCTCATGATCGTAGGCGGTGCCCGACATGTCGCTGGAGTCGCGGAATGCCCCCTTGCCGTCCCCGAGCCAGAGGGAGTTCGGATTCATGTCGTTGGCAACGTAGAGATCGACGTTGCCGTCGCCATCGATGTCGGCGGCGATGACGCCGAGGGCGCGGCCCGGTCGGCCGTCGACCCCCGCCGCTGCCGTGACATCGCTGAAGGTGCCGTCGCCGTTGTTGCGGCGGAGAACGTCCGGCTCCGGCTCAACCGTCAGCGGGCTGCAAAACAACCTCCGGCCGGCGACCTTGTCGCCACAGAAACGATTCGTCTCCGGCGTCCACTTCCCGTACCGGCAGACGTAGAGGTCGAGGAGTCCGTCGCCGTCGGCATCGACGAAGGCGGCACTCGAACTCCATCGGCCATCGTCGAGGCCTGTCGCCGGGCCTCTCGGTTCGAACGTGCCGTCGCCACGGTTGTGGAAGAGGATGTCGCCGCCATAGCCGGTGAGGAACAGATCGGGGAAGCCGTCGCCGTCATGGTCGCCGACGGCGACGCCGTGGCCATAGCGGGCGTAGCGCAGTCCACACCGCTCGGTGACGTCGTCGAATCGCCAGCCGCCTCGATTGCGATAGCAGCGGGCGCTTTTGTTTCCCGACGACTCGTCGACGGGGAAGGGAACCCCACTGACGAAGACGAGATCGTGGCGTCCATCGAGATCGAAGTCGATCGCCCCGAGGCCGCTGCCATTGGCCGAGGGAAACGGCTTGTCGGGAGAGTCGCCCGAGCGATGGACGAAGTCGATCCCCGCCGCAGCCGTGACATCGGTGAACCAGACCGGGCCGGTGGAGGGCTCGACGGGGGCCACCGGTGGAGACTCCGGCACTCGTTCCTGCACCGCGACCGGCGCCGCTGGCGGCGGCGTGGCCGGTCGCGAGCACGCCGTGATGAAGACCCCAACAAGGATCGTGGTGGCCGCGAGGAAGCAGCGGCAGATCACCGCGGCAGCCTGGCAGAACGACGAGGAAAGGGGATGAGGCTCGGACATTCACGGGCTCAAAAGTAGAACGGAATCCCCTCGGCCTTGAAGGCGGCCTTCTCCTCGGGGAGGAACTCGTCGCCGAGCTTCTCGAAGCCCCCGTCGGCCCGGAAGGCCTCGAGAAACGAGTTTACCTTCTCGCGCAGCTCGCGGTCGGCCGGCCGCAGCCCGACGGCCCAAGCCTCCTCACGGAAGGGGCGGAGGAAGGCGCGCGTGGCGTCGGGATGGCGCTTATGGTTTTGATAGACCGAGAGGGAGTCGTAAATGAAGGCGTCGGCCTTCCCCTGCACCACTTCGAGGACGGCCGAGGCCTCCTTGTCGAGGACGAGGAGGCGGGCCTGCTTGAAGGTTGAGGACGCGAACTGGTGGCCAGTGGTCCCCTTCTTCACCGCTACCGTCCGCCCCTTCACGTCGAGGTCATCGGCCCCCTTCACGGGCGACTTCGCCCCCACGAGGAGCGCGAGCCCCGTCTTCAGATAGGGCTCCGAGAAGGCGATCGACTTCGCCCGCTCCGGGGTCGCCGTCATCGACGAGATGATGCAGTCGATCTTGCCGACTTTCAGGGCGGGGATGAGGCCATCGAAGGCGATGTTCTCGATCACCACGTCGCGGTCGAGGTGCTTCCCGAGCGCCTCGGCGATCCGCACGCTCACGCCCGTCGGCTTGCCGGCCGCGTCGGTCATCTCGAACGGCGGGTAGGCCAGTTCCATGCCGACCTTGAGGGGAGGGGCCGCGGCGGCAGTCTCCGGGGCGAAGCAGGCAGCCACGGCCAGGGCAACAGCGAACAAGAGACGATCGGGGAAGAAGAGACGATCGGGGCGCATAGTGAGCCTTCGGGGCCGAGGGGAAGGATGAGCGATGGTAGACTCACTCTCCGCGGATGCAGTAGACCGCGTCGGAGGAACGGATGAGGAGGGAGTTGCCACTGATGGCGGGCGTCGACCAAAACACCTCCCCGTCGGCGCCCAGATCCGATTCGGCGAGCACCTCGTAGTCGGGGCCGGTCTTGAGGACGATCGTCTTGCCGAGCTCGTTGACGATGTAGATCCGCTCGCCGACGACGATCGGGCAGCCGACGGCCTGCGTGCCGCCGGGGAGCCGCTTGCGATACTTCTCCTCCCCCGTCCGCTTGTCGTAGCAGACGGCCGTATTGCCGAAGAAGTAAAGGAGGTCGCCGACGACGACAGGGGAGGGCATCCCGGCCCCGCTCTTCGTGCGATTCCAGGGGACGGAGGCGCTTTTTTCCCCGTCCTTCCCCGGCGAGACGTCGCCGCTAGCTCCGGCGAGGATCGCTGCGGCTGGAGCCTTCGAGCCCGGGCTCGAGGTCCCGAAGTAGACCCCTTCGGCATCGGCGCCGAGCGAGCAGGCAAACGACGTGTCGAGCCCGCCGTACCGCCACCGTTCGCTGCCATCGGCGAGCGCATAGGCGACGATCGAGCCCTGGCCGCCGGTCACCACCTCGGCGGTGCCGCCGTTGTCCCAGATGATCGGCGTGGCCCACGACGCCCCCTTGGTGCGCGTCGCTGTCCAGAGGTCGGTGCCGGTGGCGGCGTCGAGGCAGTGGAGATCGCCGGCATCGTCGTTGTAGAGCTGGACGAGGAGCTTGCCGTCCTGAAGCACTGGCGAGGCTCCGGTGCCGAAGGCGTTGGTGATCGGCTGCGGGCCGTATTCGCGCTTCCAGCGTTCGTTGCCGTCGCGGTCGAGGGCGACGACGGTGCCGGTGGCGCCGAAGAAGGCCCATACGCCGTCGGCGGTGGCACAGGGCGTTTCCGTGGCGTAGGTGTTGGAGGCATGGGTGGCATACTTTGGCGCCTGCTCGACGACGGTCTTCGACCAGATCAGGCTCCCGTCGGTGGCGTCGAGGCAGAGAATCCGCCACTGGACCGGATCCTTCGGCGGCTTCCCCCAGCCCATCGTGGAGAGATCCATCACCCCTCCCGACATCCCCTTCGGCTTCCGTCCCCCCGGGATCACAGCGGTCGTGAGGTAGATCCGCCCGTCGACACTCACCGGCTGCGACCAGCCGGCGCCGGGGATCGCCGACCGCCACGCGACGATTCCCTTCGATCCGGGAGACTTGTCCCAGGAGAGGGGCAGCGCGGCATCTGCGGCGAGGCCGAGCGCCGTTCCCCCGCGGAACTGCGGCCAGTCGCCAGCGGAGGGAGCCTGGGCGCGGGCGTTGGTGACCTGAGAGATCAAGACCAGCCAGGCCGCGGCGGCCAGAATCGCATGGAAGGGAAAGCGTGGGGATCGCATCGCGGATTCCTCTCGACGGGGGAGGCGGGGCATGACGGCACAGCGCCCTCGCCACGGAGTGTAAACCTTGCACGGGCGGGGGGGACAGATCGCCTCGGCCGCAAGCTTGGCCCAACAGGCCTCTCCCGCTATCCTCCTTGGAGGGGGATCGAGCGGGGGGGAAATCG
>CAJAYZ010000296.1 GCA_903949225.1 uncultured Planctomycetaceae bacterium | reverse complement strand
TCCACGAGGATGCCCTCCGTTTGCTGGATCGCGTCGTTTCCGAGGGGAGCCTTCAGGCCCGCGGCGTGTACGGCTTCTTCGCCGCCAATGCCGAGGGCGACGACATCCTCCTCTACACCGACGAGGCGCGGACGAAGGAGTTTGGTCGCATCCACACCCTCCGGCAGCAGTGGGAGCGAAAGGGGCAGGACACCTTCCATGCCCTCGCCGACTTCGTGGCGCCGGTCGGGAGCGGTCGCAAGGACTACATCGGCGCCTTCGCCGTCACCGCGGGGCACGGATGCGAGGCCCTCTGTGCCGCCTTCGACAAGATCCAAGACGACTATTCCTCGATCCTCGTCAAGGCGATCGCCGATCGGTGTGCCGAGGCGTCTGCCGAATGGCTCCATGCAAAAGTCCGCCGCGAATGGGGTTACGGCCGGGCCGAGGCCCTCTCCACCGAGGAACTCATCGAGGAGAAGTACCGCGGCATCCGGCCGGCGCCGGGATACCCGGCCTGCCCAGACCACACCGAAAAGCTGGCCCTGTTCGATTGGCTCGGGGCCAGGGAGGCAGCGGGAATGGACCTCACCGAGAGCTTTGCGATGACCCCGGCGGCGAGCGTCAGCGGTCTTTATTTTGGCCATCCGGAGGCCCACTACTTCGCGGTCGACCGGATCACGAGGGAGCAGGTCGAAGACTACGCCGCCCGCAAGGGGATGACGCTGGCAGAGGTGGAGCGATGGCTGGCCCCGAACCTCGGCTACGACCCCTCGTGACCCTGCCTCCCGACCGCCCTGCTCCGGCGCCGCGGTGCTGACCCGTTCTCGGGCTGACTCGCGGCGGCGGTGACCTTGTGGCGCGGTCGTGACGGCTGTGCCGGCCTCTGGGCCCCTTTCGGGGGCGCCGACTCATTCCGCTGGCAAGAGCCTGCCGAACAGAGGGATGGAGGTCGATCCATGCCCCGCCGCGCCCAAGGCCCGTCCAAGCCAGCCCCCCCAGGCCCGGCCCCGATCCTCTCTCCGGCGCCGCTGCCGGTGATCGTGAAGCGAGAGCGCGGGCGGCGGGTGATCCTCGATGTCAGCCCCGCCGCAGAAACAGGCCCGGCCTCGAATGCCCTGTTCGTGGAGCGGTTCCTGACGTACGTCCGCCACGAACGGGCCCTGGCCGACAACACCCTCCAAGCCTACGCCCGCGATCTCCGTGACTTCAGCGCCTGGCTCGGGGGACGCAACGCCGCAGCAATTTCGATCCGCGATCTCGGCGACTACCTCGGCCATCTCTCCAAGAAGGGGCTGGCCCGGGCGAGCGTGGCGCGCCAGGCGGCGACCCTCCGCGTCTTCTTCGCCTTCCTGCAGCTTGAGGGGACGGTTTCGGAGAGCCCTGCTGAACTCCTCGCCGCCTCGCGCCGCGACGACACCATTCCCGGCGTGCTGTCGCCAGACCAGGTCGACCGCCTCCTTGCCAGCCCCGACGGCAGGTCTCCGACCGGCCAGCGGGACAAAGCCCTTCTCGAGTTGCTCTACGCCACCGGCTGCCGAGCCTCAGAGGTGTCGTCGCTGAAAGTCACCGACATCCACCTCGCCGAATGCTTCTGCACCTGCCATGGCAAGGGGAACAAGGAGCGAGTCGTCCCGCTCGGTGCCCGCGCGGTGAGCGCCGTCCGGACGTGGTTCAATGGCCACCGGGGCACCTATGCCACCAATGCCGAAAGCATCCCCCCGTGGGCGATGCTCTCGTCCCGTGGCAACCGGCTGTCACGGATGCGGATCTGGGAGATCGTCACCGACCACGCCAAAAAGGCCGGGGTTCCCCCCGACATCGGCCCCCACACCCTCCGCCACAGTTTCGCGACGCACCTCGTCGCCGGAGGGGTCGATCTCCGCCACGTCCAGGACATGCTCGGCCACGCGAGCATTGCCACGACGCAGCGTTACACGCACGTCGATGCCGGCCGGCTCAAGGGCATCCACGGCCGCTTCCATCCGCGCGGGTGAACGACCTGACCGGCTGACGAACCACCAGCGGGCTCGCCACCCACAGCGCTACCGGGACGTCAGCCCTTCTTCGGCGGCGTGAACTTGATCTTCCGGATCAACTCCACTACTTGGCCATTCTCCACCTTCCCCGACACGGCCGTGATCGCCTTGACGACGTTGACGTACTTGAGGGCGTAGTCGGCGTCGAACTCGACTTCCGTTTTTTCGGCCAGCGAATTGGGGCCACTGTCGGCCCCGACCAAGCCGATGATTCGCTTCCGCAGCTCGTCGAAGTCGGCGACGGGGGTGCCATTCATCGCAATCGAGGCGAGGCTCCCGTCGGGCCCGGCCGAGAGCTTCACACGGACCGGCGGAACCTGCTGGTCGTCGGGGGCTGCCGCAGCAGCGGCTGCGATCGGCATGCGGATGTCGAAATCCCCTTCGGGTGCGACGACCTTGAGCGTGCACATAAAGAACGACATCAACTGGAACACGACGTCGATCATCGGCGTCATGTTGATCTCGACCTTGTCGGTCAGACCTGAACTGGATCTGCGTGCCATCGGTTCACCGCCTGTCGTCGTACTGCGCCCGGAGGGCGAACCGTTCGAACCCCTTCTCTTGGCAGATGCGGATGATGTCCTGCACCTCCCCCGTTTTCGCCCGGCCATCGGCCCGCACGATGATCGTCGCCGAATTCGGCTCGCGATTCTCATCGATCATCAAAGTCTTTTCACGCTCCAGATAGGCGCCGATATCCCGCACGGCGACGAGCTCGCCGGCGTAGATCACCGAACCGGCATTCGTGAGTTGGAGCGTGATCGGCTTCTCGATCACCCCGTCGGCCGGCTTGGCGAGTTGGCTCGACGGAAGCTGGATGCGGTCATCCTGCTCCGCCTCCGAGAAGTTCATCACGAACATGAAGAACGTGATCAACTGGAACGTCATGTCGATCATCGGCGTCATGTCGATTTCGGTATTCGACGGACCGCCGCTGCGTTTGGCCATGGATCAGATCGCTGGGTTGAACGGGGTCTGCTCGGGTGAACGGGACGCCGTCGTCACTTCTTGACGCCGACGGACTGGAAGCGGGCCATGAGCCGCTCCGACTCGTCGGCGACCTCGCCGTTGAGCTTCTGCAGCCAGTTTTTGAACAGTGAGAAACAGGCGATCGCCGGGATGGCCAACCACAAGCCGATGAGGGTCGTGATCAGGGCCTGCGAGATACCGATGGCGAGTTCCGAGGGCTTGGGGGCCGTGGCCGACTTGGCGATCACCATGAACGCCCCGACCATCCCGTCGACCGTGCCAAGGAGGCCGAACATCGGGGCCAGCGCCCCGATCAGCGACACGTAGCTGATCTTGTGCTCGAGTTTCATCGCCTCCTCATCCTCCGCCTCATGCATCGCCTCTTCGGCGGCCGCATGCCCCGACTGGATCTTGCTCATGCCGGCAGCCAAGACATGGCCGAGGTAGGAGTCGTCGGCCTTGGCCAGGTCGTAGGCCTGCTGAAACTCCTTGGCATCGAGGTGGGCCTCGAATCCCTCCCGAAGGGCCTTGGGCATGAGCGCCTCGCGGCGGACCTGGAGAAAACACATCACGAGGAGCGCGACGAGCGCGAACGAGAGGAGGAGGAAAATGATCACGTACCGCAGGCCGAGCGCGTTGTAGTAGAAGACGAGCATGCTCTCACCCTCGGCCGGGGCCCCGTCCTCGTCGGCGAGGTCGTCTTGGGCGACGGCAACGCTGGGGGCGAGCACGGGGCCGACGGCCGCCGTCGCCGGAAGAAGGAGGGCAAGCGCCAACGCAGCCCGCGAGAACGCTGCACGGAGGCACGAAGCCCCTGCCCGTGCCATTTGCCACCCATCCCCTCCAACCACCGCGATCGCAGCCGACTGCATGCTCATCTCCTCGGAAAACGTCGAACCGACCGTTCCACACACCCACCCACGCGACTGGACTCCCCCGACCGGCCAGAAGCCGGACGCCGCCAATCGTCCGCGGCCCCCTGGATCGTACGCCACCCAGGTTCGTCCCCTCAAGCCGGGCCGCTGATGCGGTTGCCCGACCACTCCATCGTCAGGTCTTGCCGGCCACCAGTTTCTTCGCCCACTGCGACCCAGGATAGCTCGATTCAAGCGTCGCCCGGGCCTCCCGGGATCGCTCCGGATTCGCCCCTTTTTCCCACAGATCGACGAGGTTGTAGAGGGCCTCGGCGTGGTTTTCGGGGACTTTGTTGTAGACGAGATCGACGGTGAGGAACGCGATCAGGGCATCCTGCTCCTTCCCCGCCACGGCCCGGTAGGCCTGGCCAAGGGCATTGTAGGCCCGACCGAGCACCTCCCCATCCTCTGGGTCAGCCTGCTGGATGACCGCCTGGACGAGCCCAACGGCCTCCTCGGGCTTGCCGAGCTGGGCGAGGCAACGGGCCCGGCCCAATTCCGCGGCCCGCTTCTGGGCGGCGCTGGCCTCGTCGCTGGAGTCGATCTGCACCGCGGCATCGAACTCCCGTAGTGCCTCGGCATGCTTCCCCTGTTCCAGAAGCATCGCCGCCCGGGCCGAAGCCGCCCGCACCTTGAACGCCGGCGGCCCCTTTGCGAGTTGACCGTAGGCGGCCAGCGCGTTGTCGACGCGGCCGGCCCGCGCCAAGAGATCGCCGAGGAGTTCCTGCATGTCGTAGGCGTGGTGGCTGTCCGGATGCTTCGCCACGAAATCAGCCACGAGCTTCCCCGCCTCGCGGGGATCGCCGCCGGTCGCCAGCGCCACGCGGGCCGTCGCGGCCGCCCGGACGTAGTCGACCTCGTCGAGGAGGATCTGCTCGGCCCCGTCGAGGTCGGTCGGCTCGATCTTGGCAAGCTCCTCCAAGCTGTCGGCAGCGCGACCACGCAATAGCATCGAACGGGCCGACTTGAGCTCTGCAGGCTCGCCCCCGAACTGCACCTCACGGATCTGATCGATGGCGATCTTCTTCATCTCCCCCGCCCGGTCTTCGAGTTGCACCTGATTCGCATCCGTCGCCGTGACCCGACCGGAGACCGTGCCGGCGCTGGTCACCACCCGGTCGGCCGTCTGCGCGAAGGCCCCGCGCTCCACGAGGAGGGTGACGAGGGTGACCAAGAAGAGGAGGAAAAACCGGCGGGCATGGATCGCTCCGCGGCGGATGGAGGTCGGCATGGCTGTGGCATTCCTGGGCGAGCGAACGGACGTCATGAGGCGGCGACGGGGGTTTCGTCGAGCTCGGCAAGCCCACGGGGGCTGGCCTCGCCGCGCTCCTTCTGGATCTGTTTCAGGAGGGCATCGAACTGGGCACGGAAAGCGTCGCCACCGAGATCGGGGTAGAGCCGGTAGGTGACAGCGACGTCATTGAACGCCATCTGGATGAGCTTCGCCCGATCCTGACCGGGCTTGGCGAGGAGAGCGAGACGACAACGGACAACATTGAGACGCGCCGTGAAGAACTTTGCCCGAGCGTCAATCGCCTTCGGGTCGGCGGCCTGGCGGGCGAGCCGGTTGGCGATTCCCCCCCATCCCCAGGCCACGCCCCCCTGGCTCTTCCGGCCGGCGATCGCCTCGCGGAGAAACCGGGCCGAGGCGGCACCGTCGCTGGCCTTTTCACCGGCTGCCTGGAGGAGCTCTGCGGCCTGGATCTGCGCGTCGAGGGAGTTTTGCCGCTTCGCGTCGGAGAGGATCCAATCGACATGCCCGAGAGCCTCGTCCCAGCGCCCCAACTCCCGGTAGACGCTCGCCAACTTGAGGCGGATCGAGGGAACAAAGCGGGCGATCTCGTCGACGCCGTCGGCCAGCCCAGCGCTGGCGCCCGAGCGCTTGAGGAGGCCTTCGTACACCTCCGCGGCCCGCGCGAGATAGCCAGAGGCCTTGGCCCTCGGCACGACCGTGGCCGAACCACTCCCGGAGCCGAGCGAGAGGTACGTCGTCGCCACCCACATCTGGGACGCCACCTTGGCATCCCGCTTCGCCACCCCTTCGAGAAACTTTTCAAAGCCGGCGAGAATCCCGAGAGCCGTTCCCTCCGACTCCGCCAGCCCATTCCCTTGCGTAGACCCCTGCTTGGCCGCCAGGGCCTCGAGTTGCCCCTGGAGATCTCGCCCCATCGAGAGATACATGTTCGTGAGTTTGGCGGTCGCCTCGGGGCCGGTGCCCGCCACTGCCTCGAGCTTGTCGAAGGCCTGCTGGGCCTTGTCGAGCTGCTGCGACTGGATGAAAAACCGCAGCGCCACCGTGGCGGCATTTTCGGCAAGCGGCCCCGATCCATACGCGGCATCCCCGGAAGAGAGGACCGTCCAGCCACCCCAGACGGGGTGTTCGAGGAGCTTCGCCGCCAGGGCCTGATCCCCCTCCTCGATCGCGATCTGGCAGCGGGCCAGCCCCCCCGCCACGGCCACCGGACTCACCGCACCGCCGGCGGGCATGGCCGCAAGGCCTGCGTCAAGCGCTTCGACCGCCCGGCTTCTCCATGCCGCAAGGATCTCAGGCGCGGGACGGACGTCCTCGGAGAGACGCCGGCGTTCGATGATCTCGCGCCACAGCGCCCCGCCGGCGCGGAGGAGCACCTCGGCCCCCTTGGCAGAATCGCGGGGGACGTCGGCGATGAGCTTCACGAGGCGATCGGCGTCGTGGGATTCGGCAGCCGAGGCGACCACGATCTGCGCTGCCTCCACCCCTTCCGGCTCCTTCGGCCAGGTTCGCATGATCAGCGCTGCGACATCCGCACACCGCACCTTGGCGGCGGCATGCCAAGCCGCCGGTCCATCCCTGCCGAGTTGCTGCCAAGCCGCCATCGCGATCTTGGCCGACTGCCGCGCCCCCTTCGCGTTCGGGTAGCGTTCGGCCAGAAGCGTCCCCATGGCGGCGGCATCGTGGAGGCGACGGGCATCGTAAAGGAGGTAGGTGAGCAGGGAGCGGGCCCGGTTGAGGTCGTCGGCAGGGACACCATCCCCGCGAGCCAGCGCCCTCCGCAGAGCTTCCATGGCCCGCGTCCGCTCGACGCCCGCTGCCTCCACGGCCGCCGCAGCCTCCTCCGCCTTTCCGGCCGCGGTGGCCCCCTTCGCCTCAGCCTGCTTCTCCTGCATCGCCGTCACGGCTCCCGCTGCGACATCGAACGCCGCCGCGAACGATGCAGCCGGATCGTCGTCGTCGTCGGGAGCGGTACGGCCGAGCTTCTCGAGCAGGGCGCGCGACTCGCGGGCGAAATCTTTGTTGTGGCGCGCGACGTCCGTGGCGAGCTTCTTGGCATCCCGGAGCATGCCCGGCTTCTTCCCCTTCTGATCGGCAGGAAGGACCTCCGCCTTCTCCGAAAGCAGCTGCGCCGACCGGTACTTCATCCCCAGCCACTCGGCATCGAGCCGGTCGGCCGGCACGTTCAAAAGTGACAGCCTCTGGAGCCGATCGTCGAATTGGTCGTAGAGCTTTTGCTCCAGCCAGCACTCGAGCGACGCGTTGATCGACTTGGCCCGGAGCGTCGGCACGAAACCCGACTCCCCGTCGAGCGCACGGATGCTCGAGAGGGTGAGCAGGGCGGTGTCGAGAAGCTTGCGCCGTTCCTCCGGCACCGTCTCGGACTGGGCGAGGACGAGGTAGTTGCGCCCCTCGTAGTAGCGGGCATAGAGCCCGGCTCCCCACTTGGGATACTTCTCAAACAGCTTCCGATAGCGCTCGGCCGACCCCCTCACGACGGCCTTCCACTCGGCCGACCCGGGCGCGAGCGCCTTCGACTTCTCGAAGTAGGCATTCCCGACCAGGAGCCGGGTCTGGAGGAGTTCACCGCGCAGTTCGTCCTGCCGGTCCTCGAGTTTCTCCATCAATTTCACGTCGGTCGCCGGCTTCTTGGGCGTCCGCCGGGCCTTCTTTCCGCCCGTCGGTTCGTCCCCCTCCTTCTCCTTGCCGGCGTTCTTGAGTTGGGCGAGTCGGGCATCGACATCACGGAGGCTCGCGAGGACGGCATCCTCGGCGTTTGTCGGCGGCGGAACTTCCGCCGCCGGATCGCGGGGCGGTGCCTCGAGGGCGGCAATCGCGGCATCGAAAAGGGGAATGGCTTCCGCCATGAGCTTCGGCCCGTCCTCGCCGGGACGCTTGGCCTGCGCGAGTTTGATCCGCCCGCGCTCGACGAGGAGGTTCCCCTTCTGCGTGTAGGCGGCGATCGCCTCGTCGCCGGTCGGCGCGGCCGCCAGGCAACGATCGATCTCCTGCGCCGCCTGTTCGAGCATCGCGGCCCGCCGCGCCCCCGGCGGCTCGCGACGCGCAAGCCCTGTCAGCGCGTCAGCGCGACGCAGCGAAAGACTCTGCCGCAGTTCGGCGGAGGCCCCGGGGTCGTTGGCCACCCGATCGAGCACGGCCAGAACGACATCGTGCATTCGCTTCTCGGTGAGGGCGTCGAGGAGGCGACGCGTGGCGATCTCGGCGTTGCCGGGGCCCGCCGATCCGCCTTCCTCACGCTGCAGAATCGCAGCGAAAAGCACCGCCCCGCGGCCAATCACCAACACCGGCAGTGCCGCCAAAAGGCCACCCCACAGGAGGATCGCCCCGATCCCGTGACGGGCGCCGCGGTCACCGTGGAAACGCACCATGATCCTGCCCCCGGAATCTTCGCACCACGACCATCGAGGGCCTCGCGCCGCGCCCATCGAATGCAGCCGTCGCGTCAGGAAGGGGCGACCGGCCAGACGATTCACAACGCCAAGGCTACCGCCCGATACCCCCGCCCAAAACCTTACCTGCATTGTGCCGATCGCCGCAGAGGCGTCAAACACTCGCAGCCCGCGGCGGATCACTTCCGGGTGCGGCTCGCGGAGGACGACATGGCCAGCCAGTTGGGGAGCTGACCCGCCGCGGGCATCCGCACCACCTTGACCGAGCGGATGCCCGGCACGGCGGCCACGGCGGCGATCGCTGCCGCCGAGGGCTCCACGTCGAGATTGAGGACTCCGATCGCATCCCCACCCGGGGCCGACCGGCCAACCGTCATCTGGGCGATGTTGACCCCGAGCCCGCCGAGCGCCGTGCCGACGTTGCCGATGATGCCCGGCACGTCCTGATGGGTGAAAATCAGCACGATCCCGTCGAGGTAGGCCTCGAGCCGATGCCCCTCGAGCTGCACGAGCCGTGGCATGGCGTGACCGAAGAGCGTGCCGGCAGCGCGGTGCACGCGCCCCTCGGCGACAAGATCGACGGCCACGACGGAGCTGAAGGCACCGGGATCGGTCCGGCTCTGTTCG
>CAJAYZ010000295.1 GCA_903949225.1 uncultured Planctomycetaceae bacterium | reverse complement strand
CCCGACAAGCTCCTCACTGCGGCGGTCGACATCGTGGCGGTGGAAGATGCTTTGGGGATGGGGCTCGATGAGGTGGCGCTCCTCCTCTGGCAGGCGCCGATTCCCGAAGGGGAGATGGCGGCAGGCGTCGAGCGGTTTGTCGACCGGGGAGGGGACGTGGTGTTTCTCCCGCCGGAGGCTCCGACCGCGGCAGCGTTTGCCGGGATCGGCTGGGGGGCTTGGAGCGAGCACAGCCCGCCACTGCGGCCGGCGTCGTGGCGCAGCGACGAGGGCTGGCTCGCCGGCACGCTCACCGGCCAAGCGCTGCCGGTGGGGGAGCTGGAAATCCGCCGAGCGTGCGCGCTCTCAGGCGAGGGAACCGCCCTGGCGACCCTCCCGGACGACCGCCCGCTCCTCCTCCGCGCGGCCCGCGACCGCGGTGCCGTTGCCTTTCTCGCCACCACTCCCTCCCCACGCGACTCCGATCTCGCCGCCAACGGCATCGTCCTCTACTGCCTCCTCCAACGGGCGATCGACGACGGACTGGCCGCCGTGGGGCCGGCGCGGATGGCCGACGCCGGAGAGCCGGCAGGGCCAATCGCCCGCGCGGAGGCCAAAGACGCGGAACGGGTGGCTGATGACTGGCGTCAGATCGCCGGGCCTGCCAGCCCGTCAACCGAGTCGGGCTCTCATGCCGGCGTCCTCGCCTCGCGCGGCCGGCTCGTGGCGATCAATCGGCCGCCGCGCGAGGATGTCAGTCCCGTCCTCGCCGACGAGCAAATTGACGCACTCTTTCAGGGACTGTCGCTGAGCCGGTTCGAGCAGCAGGCCGGGGGGCTGGGCAATCTCGTCGAAGAAGTGTGGCGACCGTGCCTAGTGGCGCTGTTGCTTGCCCTCGCGGCCGAGGGGCTGCTGTCGCTGCCGCACGTCTCCCCAGGTGTGGCAGCGCGATCGGCCCGGGAGGCGATGCTGTGACGACTCCCGCCGAGATGATCACGCTGGCGCACGGCATCCGCTTCCAGTCGAGCCCCTGGACGCTCGGGGTGTCGATCGTGCTGGTGCTTCTCGTGGCTGCGGTCGGCTTGATCGGCTGGTGGCGGAGCGGATTCAAGCCGGGCTTCGGGCTCCTTGAAGGGCTGCGACTGCTCATCGCGGTGCTAGTCGCGATCCTCCTCAATCAGCCGGAGTGGGTCACCGAACAGCGCCCCGTCGACAATCCGACGATCGCTGTCCTCCTCGACGATTCGCGGAGCATGGAGACAGTCGATGTCCGCCGGGGCGATTCCGGTGACGGCGGGGACAGCCCCGGGGCACTGTCGCGTGCTGAGGCGGTGGCGGCGCTCGGCGAGCGGTCGTTCTGGAGCGCCCTCGAGGATCGGTATGCAATTGCCATCGAGCCGTTTTCGAGCGCCCAGGCCGTTGATGCGAAAGCTGTGACCACGGGGACAAATCTCTTTGACCCGCTCGATGAGGTCGTGCGACGTCATCCGAATCTGCGCGGGGTGGTGATCGCCTCCGACGGCGACTGGAACGAGGGGAAGCCGCCGGTTCAGGCGGCGACGGGCTTGCGGCTCGCCGGGGTGCCGGTGTTTGCCGTCCCTGCCGGAAGCCTCACCCCGCTCCCCGATGTTGCCGTCTCGGGCATCGATAGCGCTGTCACCGGCGTGGTCGCCAAGCCGTTTCGGGTGCCGTTTACGATCCGCAGCTCGCTGCCGCGGGAGCAGATGGCGACCGTCGAGGTCGAGGCTTCCGACGGCCAGCGCTTCACGAAGGAGGTGCGCCTCGCGTCGATGCAGTCGACGACCGATTGGATCCTCTGGACGCCGGCCACCGTCGGTGAATACACGCTCACCGTCCGCGTACCCCCGCAGGCCGGCGAGCTCCTCCCCTACAACAACGCCCGCTCGGTGCCGGTGGCGATTCGCGAGGAGAAGCTTCGCGTCCTCATCGTCGAAAGCGTGCCGCGGTGGGAATACCGCTACCTGCGCAACGCCCTCTCCCGTGATCCCGGCGTCGAGCTCGCTTGTCTCCTCTTTCAGCCCGGGCTGTCGCAGGTCGGCGGCGGCTCGAAGGATGCAATCAAAAAGTTTCCCGGATCGATCGAGGAGTTGTCGGCGTTCGATGTCGTCTTCCTCGGTGACGTTGGAATCGATGCCGGTCAGCTCACCGAGGACGACTGCCGGCTTCTCAAGGAGCTTGTTGAATATCAAGCCTCGGGGCTCGTCTTCATGCCGGGCTGGCTGGGGCATGAGATGTCGCTTGCGGAGACGGCGCTCGGCGACCTCCTCCCGGTGGTCCTCGACGAGACCCGCCCCGAGGGAACCGGCACGGCGACGCCGGGGCGATTCGCGCTCACCGACAAGGGGCGTTCGAGCCTGCTCACACGTCTCGCCGACACCCCCGACGAGAATGCGACCGTGTGGGAGTCGCTCCCCGGCTTTCAGTGGTATGGCCCCGTTGCCCGGGCCAAGGCCGGCAGCGAGGTCCTCGCCGTCCACGACGACGTTGCCAATGAGTCGGGGCGGATTCCCCTCCTTGTCACGCGCTCGTTCGGGGCCGGAAAAGTCCTCTTCATGGCCACCGATGGCGCCTGGCGGTGGCGAAAGGGGGTTGAGGACAAATACCACTACCGCTTCTGGGGGCAGGTGGTGCGCTGGATGGCCTACCGGCGCTCGATGGCCAAGGGGGAGCGGATGCGGCTCCTCTATACCCCCGAGCAGCCCCAGACCGGACAGGCCGTGGCGATCGACGCCAACGTCGGCGACGCGGTCGGCGAGCCGCTCCAATCGGGCACCGTCACCGTCACCGTCACCGCCCCCTCCGGCGCCACCGAGACCGTCCGCTTGGCGGCGCCGGGAGAGCAGGGAGCGTGGGGAGTGTTCTCGGGAAGCTGGACACCGCGCGAGCCGGGGAGCCATGGCGTGGTGCTTGCCTGCGTCGAGACCGGCGACCGGCTCGAGGCGGCGGTGTTTGTCCAGGGGGCAGCCGGCGAGGAGATCGGCGCCCGGGCTCGTCCGGAGGTTCTCGAGGAGCTTGCCCGGCTCACGCAGGGCTCGGTGACGAGCCCCGCCGATCTTGCCGAGCTCCTCCTGACGCTGGGGAAACTCCCCGAAAATCCCCCCGACCTCCGCCGGGAGAGGCTTTGGGCCCATCCGCTCACTCTCGCCGCGCTCGTCGGGCTGCTCGGGCTTTTCTGGGTGGGGCGCAAGTGGCAGGGGCTCGTATAGCGGCCGGATGAAGCGATCGCGCGCCCGCGGCGGGCCCGTTGGTCAGGGAGAACGATAGGATGAACGAGAAATCGCGACTCCCAACCGGGGGACAAGCCGTGAGTGCCGAGCGCCAAAAGACCGATCCGCGGCCGACCGTTCCAGAAGACGCGACCCTCGCGCTCCCTGTGGCGCTGCGGCGGCAACTCGACGATTTTCGTGCCACCGTCCGGAGAGTGAAGGGAATCGAGGCGATCTGCATCGCCCTGTTCAGCGTCCTCTTCGCCTGGCTGGCGCTCTTTCTCTTCGATCGGCTTACCGACACGTCGGTCCTGGCGCGGTTTGCGCTGTATGCCGGTGCGATCGCCGCCTGCGGCGTTTTCCCGGTGGCGTTTTATCGCTGGATGTGGGGAACGCGCGGGCTCGACCAGCTGGCACGGCTCATCGCCCGCCGCTTCCCTTCGCTTGGCGATCAGCTCCTCGGGGTTGTCGAGCTTGTCGGCAATACCGGCGAGCAGGCGCGCTCGCGGGTGCTCTGCGAGGCGGCGATCGGCCAGGTCGCCGAGGTGGCGGGCCGCCACGATCTCCGCGCGGCCCTGCCGCGGCCGAGGCACCGGCTCTGGCTGGCGCTTGTTTCCGTGCCGCTGGTGCTGGCTGCCGTGCTCGGGCTTGTCGTCCCGGCCGCCGCGGCAAATGCCTGGCAGCGGTTTCTCGCGCCGTGGCGACTCGTGGAGCGCTACACGTTTGCCAGGATCGACAGGCTCCCGGAGACGGTGGTGGTCCCCCATGGCGAGCCGGCAGAGCTTGTTGTCCGCCTCGATGCGGCCTCCTCGTGGCGACCGGCCCGGGCAAAGGCCCGGATCGGTGGCGGGGGGAAGATCGCGGCGGCCCGTGAAGGGGAGGCCTATGCGCTCGCGCTTCCCGCTCAGGTGAGCCCAGGGAGCTTGCGGCTGGCGGTGGGGGATGCCCGCCAGGAGGTGACGCTCCAGCCGACGTTCCGACCGGAGATCACCGCGCTTTCGGCGCTTGTCAGCCTCCCCGAGTACCTCGGCATCGACGCTCCCATCGCGAAGGGGCTGCGCGGCGGGGGCTTGTCGGTCGTCAAGGGGAGCCGGGTGGCGGTGACGGCGACGGCCAGTCGGGAGTTGGCCAGCGCCTCGATCGACGGCCACGACGTCGCCCCGCAGTCGTCCGCGATCGTGGCGCCGGAAGTGCTCGTCGAGGAGCCGGTCGATCTGTCCCTTGTCTGGAAGGATCGGCTCGGCCTCTCCGGAAGCAAGCCGCTCACGGTGAGCCTCGTGGCCCGCGACGACGAGCCGCCGACGATCACAGTCGATGGCCTCGGTGGCAAGGGGGTGCTCCTCGACTCGGAGACGGTCCGCTTCACGCTCCAGTCGCGCGATGATTTCGGCGTCAAGCACGTGGGCCTCGAGTGGCTGGGAAGCGAGGAGGAGGGAGCCCGCGGCGAGCAGATTCTCGCCACCGGGGCCCCTGAGGCCGACACGCTCGCGGCGGTGGGGACGTTCGCACCGGCAAGCCTCGGCATCGCGCCGCAGACGATCCAGGTGCGGGCCTTTGTGGAGGATTATCTCCCCGGGCGGGAGCGGATCCGGTCAGCGCCGACGACGTTCGTCGTCATGAACTCGGCCGACCATGCCCTGTGGATCAACGACCAGATCGGCCGCTGGCGACAGCAGGCGGCGGAAGTCCGCGACCGGGAGCTGGAGTTGCTTGCCCGCAACGAGCAGCTCGAGGCGATGACGGCCGAGGAGCTCGATGCCCCTGAGAACCGCAAGACGATCCGCGAGCAGGCGGCGGCGGAGCGGAACAACGGCCGCCGCCTGGGGCGCTTGGCTGAGGCGGGGGGAGCGCTTGTCCGTGAAGCGATGCGCAACCCCGAGTTCGAGGCCGGCACGCTCGAGGAGCTTGCCGAGCATGTCAAATCGATGGAGGAGATGGCTGCCACCCGGATGCCGGGCGTCGGCGAACTGCTTCAGGCCGCGGCGGATGCCCCGAAGGAGAATGCGGCCGGCCAGGGGAGCGCTCAGCCGCCGCGCCCGGAAAATCAGGGCCAGCCTGGCGAAAGGCAGGGGGAGGCAGGCCCCCAGGATCGGGAGCCGCCGCAGCGCGTCGGCGAGGATCGCGGCCCAGGGGGAAAGCCTGCGGCTGGCGGATCGAAGGATCCATCGTCGCTTCCCCCGGCGCCGCAGGTTGTCGATGGCGAGGGATCGGCGCCCCGGGATCGCGAGGAGCCTCCGAAGGAGTCCGCGGCGGGCGGCGGAGGGGAGAGCACGCTCGGCCTGCCGACGACGACGGTGGGCACCTTTCCCGGCGGGAAAGGGCAGGGGGGAAAGTCGGCCCAACAGCCGCTTCTGGCGGCAGCGGTCGAGAAGCAGCGGCAGCTCATCGACGATTTCGCCGCCATCGCCCGCCAACTGGCCGACGTGATGGCGAGGCTCGAGGGAACGACGTTCGTGAAGCGCCTCAAGGCGGCCTCCCGCAACGAGTTGAAAGTCGGCCAGGGGCTGTCGGCCGTCGTCGCCGGGGCCTTCGGTCGGCCCCGCACCTTTGCCGGCGACGACGCCGTGGTGAAAAAAGTCGAGACGGCGACCCGGGGCAACGACCAGGTGGGAGAGCGGATGTCGGTGCTCATGGACGACCTCGATGCCTATGCCGAGCGTCGTCCGCAGCCGGCGCTCCGCACGGTGCTCGAGGAGATGAAGGAGCTCGACGTCCTCGGCAGCCTCCGGCAGCTCTCTTCCGAAATCCCAGCGGAGACCGGCCTATCGATTGCCCGATCGGAGTTTTGGTCTGACACCTTCGACCGCTGGGCCGAGGAGCTCGTTCCCCCGCCGAAGGATTCCCAGGGGCCTGGCAAGAGCCCTCCAGCCGAAAACCTGCCGCCAGAGATCGTCCTCGAAGCGATGCAGATCCTCGAGGCCGAGACGAATCTCCGCGAGGAGACTCGCGTCGCCGAACAGCGCCGTGCCGGCCTCGAATCCGACGCTTACACAACCCTCGCCGGCCGGCTCTCGGAGACGCAAGCCGCGCTCGCGCGCCGCGTTGGCGGGATGATCGAAAAGCTCGCCGACATGCCCGACGGCCCGGTGCGGTTTGACGAGGCGATTCAAAGGATGGAGCGCGACCTGCTGCCGGAGGCCGACAAGCCGCCGCGGTTCGCCCGGGAGATCCGCCTCTTTCAGGCGGTCGAAGGGGTGATGGACGAGGCGGCGGGAATCCTCGCCCGCGCTGAGACCGGCCGCCGGGCGATCGCCGCCGAGACTGAGGCGATCGAGCTCCTCCTTCAGTCGCAGTTCGGCGGCGGCGGTGGTGGTGGCGGCGGAGGGGGCGGCAACAGCCCGGGGGGCGGCGCGGACGGCTCGACGCGCGACTCCGCGCTCGCCCGATTGGGCGACGGGGTCAATGCCCGTGCGCGGCTCGAGGCGCCGGAGGAGGATCAAGCGGTGGGCCGGAGCGGTCGGGTGCTGCCGGAGGAGTTTCGCGATGGGCTCGATGCCTATTTCAATGCCTTCGAACGGGGCCGGCAAACGCCGGGATCGACGCCATGAGAATCCTTTCACGGGGGAGCGATCGCCGGGACGACGCGGCCTCTTGGCCGGTTGTATCGCTTCGCTGCTTGGGCTTGATCGCCGCGATCGCTGTTGGGAGCGGCCGAGCGGAGGGGCAGGTGGCCATCGAAGTCGATGTGGCCCCGGCCGAGGCTGCTGCGGCCGACACCACGGCGCCTGCCGCGCCCGAGGATCACACCCCGGCAGCGGCCGCAGCCGAGGAGGCGCCCCTG
>CAJAYZ010000294.1 GCA_903949225.1 uncultured Planctomycetaceae bacterium | reverse complement strand
GGGTCGACAGTGTACCGCAGGCCACCCGGGCTGCGGAGGGCGCGGCGGGAAAGGCACCCGCTGCGGGAGGCCCATCGAGGGCCGCTGTCGGCGCATTTCCGACACGAAGGGCGGAGGTTGCTGCCGGGGGAAGCCGGCTCGGTCAGCGGGCGATGTCGGCCGGCACCGGCGGACGCGACGGGGCGGGAGCCGATTGGTCGATCGCTCGGGTCAGGGTGTCGACGGCGGCGGTGAACTCACGGCCCAGCGTCCCGATCGCCTCTTCCGAGGCCGAGAGTTCCCGGCGAACCGAGGAGAGCCTCGATTCGAACGACGCGACCGTCTGTTCGGCGGCATCGACGTCGCTCCGCCAGTGCCCGATGTCGTCCTCGAGTTCGCTCTGCTCGTTCTTCCGGAGGGTGATTTCCTGATCGGTGCTCGCCTTGGCCCCTTTGAGTTGGCCGATCGAGGAGTCGATCGAACGCTTGTCCTCCTCGAGGATCCGGCGCATCACCACCAGGCCGTTGACCTCGATCGGCAGAGCCTTGCCATCAGCCTGGAACTGCCCTGCTCCGCGAAGGGCGACGTTGCCGTCGGCGAGCGGGCGCCGAAAGATCACCGCGGTGATCGAGGCGACCCCCTCCGTCTCCAACCCCTTGGCGGTTTCGAGATCGAATTGAACGGTACGCCCCGGCTCGAACTCGATCGGCTCGCCTTGGGGGCGCGGGAACGAATGAGCCTGCTTGAACTCGACGTTGGCCCAGTAGAGCCCCGGCGGGATCGACCATGTCGAGGTGAAGTCGGCACCGCGCTGGCGGAGCAGGGCGACTTGCTCGGCCGGGATCGACGGAAGGATTTCCCCCTCCTTGAAGCTGGAGGTCGTCCCGTCCGGCCAGGTGTATTCCAACGGCTTGTTGAAAACCACCCGCGCCCACCGGACCCCCAGCGGCGGTGTCTCAGACAGCGTCGGATCGGAGACAGGCCGGCTCGCTCCCGGCGCGCTTGCGTCTGAGGCCGCGACGGGGCTCTCGCCATCGGCGGGCGCCGATTCCGCGTCGGGAGCGGGCGCCGTGGCCGGATCGGCAGAGTCCGCCCCGCCGATCACCGTGTCATGGAGGCGGAGCTCGTCCAGCTTGCGCTCAAGGTGCCGGAGCATCGCCTCCGGGTCGCTCTTTCGAGGGCCAGCCGAGCCGTCGAGGGTTTCTGTCGGGGTCGGCGTCGCGGCGCCGCCGTCGCCGGCGGGAGCGTCGCCGCCATCGCCGGCCGCGGCGCCGCCGCCAGCGGCCGCGGGGACCGGGGTGCGGTGAAAGGCGATCGAACGGTCGATCGGCAGATCCTCGTAGACAACCGCCTTGCCATCCCGCGGTTGGGCGAGGGCTTTGAGATCGGCGGCATCGGGGACCGAGATATTCGACACCTTGAAGACGTTTTTATCGACGGCATCGACCCGATAGGCCCCGAGGAAACGCCCCCCCTGCTCGATCGGCGTCGTGTCGAAGACGTAGAGCTCGGCGCCCGGATTGATTGTGGAGTTTTCCAGACCGGTGATCGTGATCGTGCCCGGGCGACCCTCCGCGGGCGGCACGAAGTCGGCGTCGTCCCAGTGGCGGCCCCGCCAGGTGTTGATCCTGTCGCGGACACGTGTCCAACGATCACGCTCGTCCTCGAGTTTTGAAAGCGGCCTCGAGGCCGGATCGGGCCGGAGATTGCCGGCCGCCGGTACCAGCGCGTCCCGTTCGCGGGCGATGGCGGCCTGATAGGAAGCGACGATCTTCCGCCACTCCCGTTCGCGCTGGCCGAGCATGCCGACGAGGAAGAACGCGCCCACGGATGTGAGCAGAACGAGCCAAGCGGCGGCGATCGTCCCCCAGCTCCAGCCCTTGTGGCCGATCCCGAGGGCGATCGCCCCCACGAGGAACAGGAGTCCGAGGATGATCAGGGGGATCAGCGGCATGCGGCACCAGTCGCTCGGGCCCATGGAGGGGGGGCCAGGCCGGCGGCCGTCCAGAGCGTCGCGCCCAGGACGTGAAGCGGGACCGGAGTATATCCCCTGCCCCTCGTTCCCTCCGTGGTCTGTTTCGTTCCCCCGCCGCGGCTTTCTTGACACAAACGCCGTTCCGCGTCGCAGCCGGTCGACCCGGCGTCGACGCGCGTCGCCCGGCGGCGACAGATCCGGGGGCGTGTTGCCGGTGGCTGGGCCGGCGGAAGGGGCGTTTTTCGCGGGAAAACACCAGGTCTGCGTTCCCGGAGGCCGTCCGGCATCCCGGATGCACGGCAGGAGCGGAAGACCTTGCCTGACCCGTGCACCTTGCCCGAGAGGAATCCGATGCGCCGTTCCCCCGACCTGACCGCCGCTCCTCCCCGCCGCCCGGCCGCGAAGCCCGTCGCGCCCCGGAAGATCGGGGCGATCGACGATCCTGTCCGCCTCTACCTCCTCCAAATGGGCGGGATCCCTCTCCTCACCCGGGACACCGAGATCTCGTCGGCCCAGCGGATCGAGTGGTGGCGCCGGAAATTCCGCGACACGCTGCTCGGCAACGACCTGATCCTTGCCGGTGCCATCCAACTGCTCGAGAAGATCCAGGCCGGCCGGGTGCGTCTCGATCGGACGATCGAGGTCTCCGTGACCAACACGCGCGAGAAGAAGCGGGCGCTGCGACGCCTCGGACCGAATCTCGTCACGCTCCGTCGCATCGAGGAGGAGAAAAAGAAGCTCTTCCGGGTGGCGATGTCGAAGCGGACGCCGATGGAGGTCCGCCGCGCGGCGTGGCGCCGGCTGGTGCGGCTCCGCGGCAAGGCCGTGCGGCTGGTGGAGGAGATGAACCTTCGCATCCAGAAGCTCATGCCTTTGGTTCGCGAGCTGCGGGCTGCCGGTCGACGGATCGACGAGGCGACCGCGCAGATGGCAGGCCCGATGGGGCGTGAGCCGAAGGTGCGCGCCGAGCTCCAGCGGCAATGCCGCGGCCTCCTCCTCGCCGCCCGCGAGAGTCGCGTGACCCTGCGGAAGCGGCTGGCTCAGCTCGACGATCTCCAGGGGAAGTACGACGCGGCGAAGCGCGATCTCGCCGCCGGCAACCTCCGCCTCGTGGTGTCGATTGCCAAGCGCTACCGCAACCGTGGCATGTCGTTTCTCGATCTCATCCAGGAGGGCAACTCGGGCCTGATGCGCGCGGTCGACAAGTTCGAGCACGCCCGGGGCTTCAAGTTCTCCACCTACGCGACGTGGTGGATCCGTCAGGCGATCACCCGTGCCATTGCCGACCAGAGCCGTACGATCCGCGTGCCGGTCCACATGATCGACACGATGACGAAGCTGCGGAACATCGCCCGTGAATACCGGCAGCAGCACGGTCGTGAGGCGACGGTGGCCGAACTGGCTGAACGCGCCGGCATGACGGTCGAGGAGGCCACTTGCGTGTGGCGGATGTCACGCCAGCCGTTGTCGCTCGACCAGCCGGTCGGCGATGGGGACGAGGCCGGGTACGGCGACTTCCTCAAGGACCAGCGCGAGGAGGATCCGCTCCGCGGGATCCACCAGCAGTCGCTCAAGGACTCGATCCGGACGGCGCTCGATGGGCTCTCCTACCGGGAGCGCGAGATCATTCGCCTCCGGTTCGGCCTCGCCGACGGCTACGCCTACACGCTCGAGGAGGTCGGCACGATCTTCAGCGTCACCCGGGAACGCGTCCGGCAAATCGAGGCCAAGGCGGTCGAAAAGCTCCGTCAGCCGGGCTTCAACCACCACCTGGCCGGTTTTGTCGCTGACGGGCAACTCGAGCGGATCGGGCTTCTTCCCCCCGGTCGTGCCACCGGGCGGGGTGAGTCGGTCCGGCCGATCAGCCGGGATTCGCTCCCGCCGAATGTCAGCTTGCCCTTCGGCAGTAACGCTCTGTCGGCCGAGTTCGCCGCCTGCGAGATGGAGACCGCCTGCCACTGACGGCGACTGGCGGCCACAGAAGCCGACCTAGAACCCTCCGACCAGTGGTCGGAGGGGGGTTCGCGGCGGGGGGGGGGGGGGGGGGGGGGC
>CAJAYZ010000293.1 GCA_903949225.1 uncultured Planctomycetaceae bacterium | reverse complement strand
GCGCGATCAGCGCTCCGGTTCGATCGACGCGGACATCGAGCCTTTCGAGCGGGCGATGAGACGATCAGCGCCGAAGGCGTGGATCTGGTCCCGCTTCAGCTCGGCGTGCTCCATGGTGGTCGTGAGCACGATGACTCGGCCTTGGTCATCGACTTCCTTGGCGAGCTTCCAGCCCCGCTCCGGCGGATGCCCGAAGAGCTGGCGGAGCATGACGATCACGTATTGGTAGGTGTGATCGTCGTCGTTCCAGAGAATGACGTGATACCGCGGCTGCCGACGGGGCCGGTCGTCGGCGGCTTTCTCCTTTTCGGCGGGGGCGGCGGCCTCCTCGACGGCGACGGTGGCCGCCGAGTCGGGCTCGGTGGGGGCGGGCTCGGATGAAGCACTGGCGGCGGTGGGCATCGGTCTGGCACACTTCCCCGGGTCGGCGGACCACGACGGAAGTATACGTCGCGGTTGCCCCGTGAGCCCTCGCGGGCAACGGCCCCCGACGGCCCGGCCCTGCCGGCCCCCCTCCCCGGAGATTCCGCCCGTGCTCGACCGCCGTTTCGTCGCCGACAACATCGACCTGATCACGGAAAACTGCCGGAAGCGCGGGGCTGACGCCGACGTGGCACGGTTCGCCGAGCTCGACCGGCTGCGGCGGCAATTCCAGGCAGACATCGACCGGATCAACCAGCAGGCCGGGCTGGTCAGCAAGTCGATCGGCAAGGCCGCCGACGCGGCCGAGCGCGACGCCCTCAAGGCCGAGGGGCGGAGGCTCCGCGAGGAGGTGGCTGTCTTCGAGGCGAAGCAGGCCGAGATCGTCGCCGAGTCCGACGCGATTCTCAGGGCGATCCCGAATCTCACCCACCCGTCGGCGCCGACCGGCGGCGAGGACGCGGCGGTCGAGTTCCGGCGTGGCAAGACGCCGCTCCCGCAGTTCTCTTTCAAGCCCCTCGACCATGTCGACCTCGGCGCGAGTCTCAAGCTCTTCGATTTCGATGCCGGGGCGAAGGTGGCGGGCCACGGCTTCTACTTTCTCACCAACGACGGCGTGCTCCTCGAACTGGCGCTGACGCGGTACTGCGTCGACCTGTTGCAGCGGAAGGGGTTCACGGTCATGACCACCCCCGATCTGGCGCGGGACTCGATCCTCGAGGGCACCGGCTTCATGCCCCGGGGCCCGGAAACGCAGATCTACTCGATCACCGGCAGCGACTTGTCGCTCGTGGCTACCGCCGAGATCACGCTCGGCGGGGCGATGCACGAGCGGATCTTCGAGGCCGCGGAACTGCCCTTGCGCCTCTGCGGGATCAGCCACTGCTTCCGCACCGAGGCTGGTGCCCATGGCCGGGCCACACGCGGGCTCTACCGTGTCCATCAGTTCACGAAGGTGGAAATGTTTGCCTTCACTCTCCCCGAGCAGAGCGATGGACTGCACCAAGAGCTCCTCGAACTCGAGTGCGAGCTGTTTGACGGCCTCGGGATTCCTTACCGGGTGATCGATACGCCGAGCGGCGATCTCGGCGGACCGGCCTACCGGAAGTTCGATCTCGAGGCCTGGATGCCGGGGCGCGGCGAAAAGGGGGAATGGGGAGAGGTGACGAGCACCTCCAACTGCACCGACTATCAAGCCAGGCGTCTGGCAATCCGCTACCGGAAGCCCGGCGAGAAGGGAACGCACTTCGTCCACACCCTCAATGGCACGGCGATCGCCATGAGCCGGGCGATCATCGCCATCGTCGAGAATTACCAGCAGGCCGACGGCTCAGTGACCGTTCCCGAGGCCCTTGTTGCCTGGATGGGGAAGCGAACGATGACCCCCCCGGTTGCCAGCTGACACGCCGACCGGCGCGGGGAGATCCCAGATCCGGCATCCGTTGATCTGGCGGAATAATGTGATATCATTTAGATGTCGCAGAGAAATCTGTCTCGCGAATCTTCCCCGCTCCTTTCCCCCGAGAGAGCCATGAACTCGAACACACCGAGCCCGTCGACGAGTCCTGCGGTGACGATCGCAGAAGTGCACCTGCAGCCGATTTCCGGCTGGGGCAGGTTGTGGCAGGGGTTGGTGCTCGTGGCATCACCGGCGGTGATCATTCCCGCGTTGATCCTCTCCGGCATGCCGTTCCTGATCCCGTTTTTCATTGTGCCTGCAGTGCTCGCCGGGATCTTGACCCTGGCCGGCCTGATGGCCGTCGGCCCCAACGAGGCCCGCGTCTGCTCGCTCTTCGGCGAATATGTGGGGACGGTCCGCCAGACGGGCTTCTTCTGGGCCAATCCCTTCTACACCAAGAAGCCGATCTCGTTGCGGATCCGCAATTTCGAGACTGGCTCGTCGCGGACGCCCGAGAAGAAGGATGCCGCGGGGAAGGTCGTGGAGGAGCAGGGACGGACACATGGCCGGCCGTCGAAGGTCAACGACCTCCACGGTAACCCGGTCGAGATTTCGGCCGTGGTGGTGTGGCGCGTCGTGAACACGGCCGAGGCGACGTTCCATGTCCAGGATTACGAGGACTTCGTCGCCGTGCAG
>CAJAYZ010000292.1 GCA_903949225.1 uncultured Planctomycetaceae bacterium | reverse complement strand
CGCGCCAGATCCTCCACCTGCTTTTGGAGATCACCAGGCAGGTTGCCAGCGCCCGGTGCGAAACCCGGAGGAAAGCCAGGCGCGACCCCTGGAGCTTCGGCGAGCGGCGCCTCGGCATCAGCCGGATCGGCCTGCGGGAGAGTCACTTGGATCTTCCGCTCCCGTCCGCCACGAAGGATCGTGAGGGGCACCGGGCCCGGCTTTCGCAGCTTGATGAGCGTGGCGAGCTGATCGGCGTTGCAGACGATCTGGTCATTGAAGCGGGTGAGGATGTCAAAGCGTTTCAGGCCGGCCGCGACGGCGGGGCTTCCGGGCTCGACGGAATCGACAAGCAAACCGACCCCGTCGGGAAGGTCGAGCTGCTCGCGGACGGCATCTGGAACCGGCGCAAAGGTCGTGCCGAGCCGGCGTGGACTTGCAGCCGGGCGTGCCCGGTCGGCTGCCCGGTTGGCGGCGGCACCGGCGCCTCGCATGTTCCCCTCATCGGCGTCGTCAAATGGCCGGCGCGGTGGAGTCTCCGCTTTCGGCGGCATCGGCTCCATCCGTGGGCGGCCTGGCTTGGCATCGCGTCGACTCGGCGCCTCGGTGTCGTCAGCGTAGGCACGCGGTGCAACCCCCGCCGTCACCATGACAGCCACAATCGCCACCAGTGCCGCGAGCATCGTCCCCGTAAAAGGTCTGTCACAAATCGGCGACTTCATGAAATCCCCCCTCATCCCACAGGACCAATCCCGGCCAGGGAATCGAGAACCCGCCGGCCCCACACCATGCTACCGCAGGCGTGGAAACGGGGCACGGGCGACCCCGAAGCGTGCCAGAAGGCACGTGCCATGAATCGGCTCCTCAGTGACCGCCGTACAACTCACGCTCTTCGAAACCCCACCCCCCGCCAAAACGCCACCGCCTCCGGCCAGCGGTCGAGCGTGTCGATGGTGACGCGGGGCGCTCCGAGCCCTTTTGCATGGCCAAGCGCCGCCGCAACGAGGGCCCGGCCCACGCCCAAGCGCCGTGACTCCGGCCGCACAAGCAGCCAAGGGATCGAGAACCGCGGGGATCTTTCTCCTGCGGGGGTCGATTCGAGTAACAGGATCACGCCGGCGAGGCTCGCAGACGGACCGGGCTCCGCAGGGACCGCTCCGGGGGCTTTTTCGCAAGGCACCAGCGCTCCCCAGCCATACACCCGGCGCCCCGGCCGGCTGGTGAGCTCAGCGAGAAAACCTTCCGGGCGGAGCCCACATGAGGCCGCCACCGCAGCGGCCAGCGCCCGCCATCGCTCTTCACCCCAGGCCAGGGGGATAACTTCGAAGGGGGAGGCCCCAGCGCCTAACTCGATGCCCGGCTGGCACCCCAATTCCGCGACGTCGATCGCCATCCGTAGCACACCCATGACCGGATCGTAAGCGATTTCGGTCACGGCTGGCGACTCGGCTCCCCCAGGCCTGCCACGGAAATGCGGCCTATTCTTTGACGCAGCCGGAAAAGATCCCGCAGACGGCAGATTCGAGCCTAGAAGTAGGACTCGCTTGACGCCCGAGCAAACGAAAACGATCATTTCTGGTGTGTTTCAGTCGCTGCCCTGCATGGCTTTTGAATTGACTCATGGTCTCTTTCAACCATAATGCGCCCTCCCCCTGGGAGATTCCGGGCGTGCAGACCCGTCAGCGACGTAGCCGTTTGATCGATTTCGTCCGCGTGCGCGGCTTTGCCTCGCTCGACGATCTCGTGCGCGAGCTGGGCGTGTCGGAATCGACGATCCGTCGCGACCTCGATGCCCTCGAGGAGCAGGGAACGGCCAAGCGGACCCACGGCGGCGTCCTCTATGCCGGCAGCCATACCCGACTCGCAGAGTTTGACGAACGCCAGCCGGCTCACTGGGCCGCCAAGCGGGCGATCGCCGCCGCGGCCGCCGAGCGGATCGACGACGGCGAGACCGTTCTCTTGGACGGCGGCACCACCACCTACGAAGTCGCCCGGCTCCTCGTCGGCCGCTCGATCCAGGTTGTTACCAACAGCCTCCCGGTCGCCAATCTTTTTGCGTCGGAATCCCGCGCCGATCTTGTTCTCCTCGGCGGCTATGTCTCGCCGCGGACGGGCGTCTGCTTGGGGCCCTATGCCAACGAACTCCTCGGCCGGCTCCATGTGACGACGACGGTCTTGTCGGCGGCAGGGATCACGGCCGAAGGGCTCTACAACGCCCACTTGCTCCTTGCGGAAACCGAGCAGGCGATGCTCCGAGCCGCCGGGCGGGTGTTTGTCGTTGCCGACAGCTCGAAGTTTGGCCGCAAGAGCCTGACGTTTGTCTCCGG
>CAJAYZ010000291.1 GCA_903949225.1 uncultured Planctomycetaceae bacterium | reverse complement strand
GTGCGAATCGGCCCAGAAGGATTTGGGCCCCTCGGCGGAGCTGTACTTCATCGCCGGAATCATGCACCAGACCTCCGGCAACCTGACCGTAGCCGAGGACTGCTTCCACAAGACGCTCTACCTCGACGGCACCCACGATGAAGCCCTTCTCGCCCTTTCCTTGCTCGCCGAGCAGCGCGGAGACCGCGGTCAGGCCGAGCAGTACCGGCGCTCGGCGTTGCGGGTCGTGGAACGGAAGGGAGATCGATGAACGACGCTTTCTCGGTCCATGCGGCGCATCATCCAACCCCTCTGCCGACAGCCCCGGGTGGTCCGGCCCCACGTTCGCTCGAGCAGATCGACGCCCAGTTCCCTCCAGGCGCCGCGCCGGCCGACCGGGAGGACTGCTGGCGACGAATCGGCGTCACCGGTGATCGGAGTTGCCCGGAACTGGAGACCTACATCCACTGTCGTAACTGCCATGTCATGGCCGATGCGGCGCGCGCTTTCTTCGATCGCCTGGCGCCGATCGGCTATCTGGAATCGTGGTCGGGGATCCTCGAGGAACGCGGTGCCCGCCGCGATCAAGAGGTTGTCAGCGTCCTCGTTTTCCGGCTCGCCGACGAATGGCTTGCCCTGCCGACAACGGCGCTGGTCGAGGTCACCAAGGTACGCCGGTGCCATCGCGTGCCACACCGGACCGGCGGCGTCCTCGAAGGCCTCGTGAACATCCGCGGACAGTTGCAACTGTGCGTCTCCGCACAGCGGCTGCTGGGGATCGAACAGGCCGTCGCGGAGCCGAGGACCGCGACTGGCGACCTCATCCGAGTCGATGATCCGGAACTGCGCCGCTTGCTCGTCGTCGAGCGGCAGGGCCGCCACGGCCCCGACCGCTGGGTTTTCCCCGTGGAGCAGGTCGCCGGAGTCATCCGCGTCGGCCAGACCACACTCCGCGCGGTTCCCGCCACGGTCAGTCAGTCGGGGGCCCGGTTTTGCCAGGCGCTGTTCGATTGGCAGGGCGTGATCGTGGGGATCCTCGACGAGACGCGGTTTCTCGACGGCCTCAACGACCAGGTCCGTTCGACCTGACCCATCCCCGACTCACCGGACCTGGACAGAAAGGAGCATTGCCGTGGCGGAAGATCTGAGCGGCTTTTCCATGCTCGAACTGTTTCGGCTCGAGGCCGACACACAGACCGCCGTGTTGTCGGCGGGGATCTTGGCCATCGAACGCCTCGACCAGTCTGCCCAGACCATCGAGGCGATGATGCGCGCCGCACACTCGCTGAAGGGGGCCGCCCGCATCGTCGGGGTCGAGCCCGCTGTCGAGGTGTCCCATGCCCTCGAGGACTGTTTCGTTGCTGCCGGCCGGGGCGAGATCCAAGTCCGTCCCGAGCACGCCGACGTTCTCCTGGCATGCGTCGACTTCCTCGCGTCGATCGGCCGGGCCGACGATGCGCTCCTGCCGGATGGCCCCTGGCCAGGAAGGGCGATGGCCCTCGTCGCAGCCCTGGGAAGGATGCATTCGCTCCCCGAGGAACTCTTCCCAGAACCCTCGGCACTGGTCGCGGCCCCGGCTCCCCTTCCTGAGATTCCGGGCCGTTTCCCCACGCCGGCTCCTCTGCCCCTGTCCCCCGAGCCAGCCCGCGACGAGGAACCGCCGGTCGCGATCGCGCCGCCCGACGAACCGCCGATGGCGACGGCTCCCGAGCCTGCGCTCGAATCGACCGACCGCGTCGTACGGGTTTCGGCGGATAGCCTGACCAGATTGGTGGGCCTTGCCGGCGAGGCTCTCGTGGAGACCAGGCAACTCCGTCCGTTCATCGACGGACTCCTCGGATTGAGGGCCTCCCAGATCGAACTCTGTGACTCCCTGGCGGCCCTCGAGGATCGGACGGCAGCCGATGGCGTTGCCCTGCCGG
>CAJAYZ010000290.1 GCA_903949225.1 uncultured Planctomycetaceae bacterium | reverse complement strand
TCGTCTCCAATGCCAACATCAACGCCCTGAGCGTCTGGGACGTGGCGGAGCAGGGCAGGGCGCGAAGCCTGGGCTTCATTCCGGTTGGCTGGTATCCGACGGCCGTCCGGCTCTCCGCCGACGGCGCGCGGCTGCTCGTCGCCAACGGGAAGGGGGTGATCTCCGACTCCAACCGCAACGGACCCCGGCCGGGATACGATCCCGACGCTCCCACGCCCGACTACATCGGGGGCTTGTTTGATGGCACCGTGTCGTTCATCGATCTTCCGGAAGACACCTTCGAGAAACGGATGCACGCCTGGACGGCCCGCGCGTTCGCCTGCCGCCCGCCCCAGGCCGACGACGTGTTCACGGCCGAGGAGCTGGAGGGTCATCCGATTCCTCTCCAGCCCGGCCAGCCGAGCCCGATCACCCACGTGATCTACGTGGTCAAGGAGAACCGCACCTACGACCAGGTGTTTGGCGACATGCCGGAGGGACACGGCGATCCCACCCTCTGCCTGTTCCCCGAACGCGTCACGCCAAACCATCACGCGCTCGCGCGGCAGTTCGTCCTGCTCGACAACTTCTACGTGGAGAGCGAGGTCAGCGCCGACGGCCACGAATGGTCGATGGGCGCCTACGCCACCGACTTCGTGGAGCGTCACTGGCCGCTCTCCTACGGCCACAACAAGCGGAAGAAGTTCACCTACCCGAGCGAAGGCAACTTCGAGATCGCCCGCCCGGCGGGGGGCTACATCTGGGACCGGGCGATCGCGGCCGGGGTCAGCTTCCGCAGCTACGGGGAGTGGGTCGACAACGGCCCCACGCCCGATGCCCCCGGAAAGCCGAAGGCCAAGGCCCTCGAAGGCCGGATCGACCCACTGTTTCGCAGCTTCGACCAGGAGTATTCCGATCTCAAGCGGGCCGACCGCTTCATCGCCGAACTCTCGCGATTCGAGAAGGAGGGCGACATGCCACGGCTCCAGATCGTCCGCCTGCCCAACGACCACACGAGCGGTGCCAAGCCCGGCTCGCTCACGCCGACAGCGTTCGTCGCCGAGAACGATCTCGCCCTCGGCCGCGTCGTGGAGTCGGTGAGTCGCTCGAAGTTCTGGCCCACCACGGCGATCTTCGTGGTCGAAGACGACGCCCAAAATGGCTCCGATCACGTCGACGCGCACCGCACCGTCGCGCTGGTGATCAGCCCCTGGACGCGGCACGGCGACGTCGACTCGAGCCTCTATTCGACGAGTTCGATGCTGCGGACGATCGAGCTGATCCTCGGCCTCGAGCCGATGTCGCAGTTCGACGCCGCGGCGCTACCGATGATCCGCTCGTTCGCCAAGGCCCCGGTGCTCGCGGCCTACGAGTGTCGGCCGGCGAACGTGCCGCTCGACGAGCGCAACATTGCCGGCGCCTGGGGTGCGAAGCAATCGCTCGCAATGGACTTCTCGAAGGAGGACGCGGCGGACGACCTGCTGCTCAACGAGATCGTCTGGAAGAGCGTCCGCGGGGCCGATTCACCGATGCCCGCGCCCCGCCGGGCCGCGTTCGTGTTCGCAGCTGACGAGGACGACGACTGAGGCGATCGCCCGGCGACGCTGGTGCCGCTCGTCAGCGACTGCTGGGGCAAGCGGTTCAGCTGGTACGGGGACGGCCCGATGCCTGACAGCGAACGG
>CAJAYZ010000289.1 GCA_903949225.1 uncultured Planctomycetaceae bacterium | reverse complement strand
GGCTTCTCGCCAAAGGTCTTCAGGAAGAACGGCATGACAAGGTCGCCGTCGCGGAGTTCGCGGGCCTCGATCTCTGCTTGGCACTCGGCGCGCTTCGCAGCCCGATGGGCTTCCCAGAGGAGATCGCGGGCGGCGATGGCGTCTGGGTTTGTGAGTGGCACGTCCGCCCAGGCTTCCTTGGCCGCGATTTCAAGGGTCGCCCCGGGCTCAGCGAGGGCCGCCCGGAGCGATTCCAGGGCCTCCGCCGATGCCGCCGCGTCGGCGGCCTGGGCGCTGGAGATCACGCCGGGAATCGCCCCGGCAACGACAATCCCGGCGATACATGCCCCAAACAAGCACAAAACAACCGAATAGCGCATCGGTTCTTCTCCAGGAGCCTTTTCTTGATGTCGTGCTGCAAAGCGCGGCGGAGGATCGCCACACGAGTCTAGCTAGCGTCGCCTTGCATCAGGACCACGATCCTGGGGACAATTTTCTCGAGTTCAATCGTGCCGCCGCCTCCCTTGCCGAGACGCCCCATGCCATCCCCAATCTCGCTCCCCGGCATGCGGCTCCTCGACCGGCGCGGCTTCCTTCGCGACACAGGCTCCGGTCTCGGCGGGATCGCGCTGGCCTCGCTGTTGGGGACGGCCGCGACCGGGGCGGAGCCGCCGATCCGCCCGGTGATCGATCCGGCCCGGCCGCTCGCTCCCCGCGCCCCGCACTTTCCGCCCCGGGCGAATCGCGTCGTTGTAATCTTCTGCTCGGGGGCGATGTCGCAGGTCGACACGTTCGACTACAAGCCGGAACTGCTGCGGCGCCATGACACGCCGCTGCCGGAGAGTGTGTCGGGCGAGAAGCTGATCACGTTTCAGGGGGAACAGGGCAACCTCATCAAGCCGCAGTGGGAGTTTCGCCCCCGTGGCCAAAGCGGCACGATGACGAGCGACTTGCTCCCGCGCTTGGGTGCCCTTGCCGATCGGATGTGCTTCATCCATTCGATGACGGCGAAGTCGAACACGCACGGGCCGGCCGAGAGCCAGATGGCGACCGGCTTCACGCTTGACGGCTTCCCGAGCATGGGAGCCTGGACGACCTACGCCCTGGGGAGCGAGTGCGACGATCTCCCGGCGTTCGTCGCCATCCCCGACCCGCGCGGTGTGCCGCAGATCGGCCCGCGGCAGTGGGCCAGCGGCTTTCTCCCCGCCGTGTTTCAGGGGACGCCCCTGGGCGCCGACCGCCCCGTCCCGAATCTCGCCCGCCCCGCCTCGCTTTCGGAAGCGACCGACGGGGCGACGCGCGACTTCATCCGCCGGCTCAATGACGACCACCTCGCCCGCCATCCCGGCGACAGCGATCTCGCCGCCCGGATCGCCGCCTACGAACTTGCCGGCCGAATGCAGCTTTCGGCGCCACGCGTCGCTGACCTCTCCGGCGAATCAGCCTCGACGCTCACAAGCTACGGCGCCGACGACGCCGCCAACCCCACCAAGGCCCGCTTCGCCCGCAACTGCATCCTGGCCAGAAAGCTCCTCGAGCAGGGGGTGCGGTTCGTGCAGCTCTTCAACGGCGCCTATGCGATGGGGGAGGGGGTAGGAAACTGGGACGGCCACAAGACGCTCGTCGATCAATATTCCATACACGGCCCGATTCTCGACCAGCCGGCGGCGGCGCTCCTTGAGGACCTCGAAGCCCGCGGGCTCTTGGACGATACGCTCGTCGCTTTTGTGACCGAGTTTGGCCGGATGCCGACGTTTCAAAAGGGGGCCAGCGGCCGCGATCACAACCCGGCGGGCTTCACCGTCTGGCTCGCCGGCGCCGGCGTGAAGCGGGCCTGGCACCATGGCGCGACCGATGAGTTTGGCTGGAAGGCGGTCGAGGACGTCTGCACGATCTACGACCTCCACGCCACGATCCTCCACCTCCTCGGCCTCGACCACACGCGCCTCTCTTACTATCACACCGGCATCGAGCGGCGGCTGACCGACGTCCACGGCCACGTTATCAAAGGCGTGCTCGCGTGACGGGGAGCGTCTCCCGTAACACCGCCTTCCAGGTCTCACACTTCTACGAGCCGCTTCAGCC
>CAJAYZ010000288.1 GCA_903949225.1 uncultured Planctomycetaceae bacterium | reverse complement strand
TCGTTCGGCGGCCCACTTCGGCTGCGGTGGCGTGATCGGTGAGGCAGCGCACCTTCCGCCGCTGTCGGCGGCGGCGCTGCGCGTCGCTGAGGGGGGGGCGGAGAGCGTGAGGCTCGTCGCAGTCGAGGATCCCGTCTCCGCCCTCGAAGCCCTCAAGAAACTCGGGGTCAGGATCGTGTCGACGACGAGCCGGGCCGGGACACCGATCGCGTCGGCTGGGCTGTCGCGGGATGTCGTCCTCATCCTCGGGAGCGAAGCGGAAGGGGTGTCGCCGCGGCTCGGTCGGCTTGCCGACGTGCAGGTGCGGATACCGGGGAGTGGGGCGGTGCAGAGCCTCAACGTCGCGGTCGCCTGCGGGGTCGTCCTTGCCGAAGCCTGTCGGGGAACTGGGGAGCCAGTGAAGAATCCGCGGAAATGAAACGTGGCGGTGGCGAAGCGGGCGTGGTAAACTCTCTACCAGCGAAGTGGCAAGGGTGCGATCGGCCACCGCGCGACAGATCGAGTGAGGCTCAGGGGTGAGGCAGTTCAGTGCCCACCATTCCCAGTTTTGGGAGCCTCTGGAAAGTTGATCTGTCGGCCTGCGGTTCGATCGATGATTCTTCTGACACACACGCCGTGGCCGGCACGAGTTGCCTGGCGGGGTCCCGTGGGAACACCGGATGCCGTCGGCACGAAACAGCCGTTCGACCGCGGTTGAACATCACCTCCTTCGCCCCCCGCGGCCTGTTTCGTGCCGTGGGAACCGCTCCCTCCGGGAGCCGGTGGGCTTTTGTGTGTCGGCGTTCCTGGATCACCCCAGTGTGATTCTGTCGCCGCATCCTCAAAGCCTGCACCTATCGGTCGCGATCGACCGATCCCGGCAAGCGGTGTTTCCAGCGTTCAACACAGGACCGCTTCCATGCAGAAAGACCATTCCAGGATGACGACGACGACCAAAGACCACGCCCCCGCCACGAACAACCACCAAGCCGATCACCACGCCAAGCCGCGCGCGGAACGGGCCCACCACGACCAGCGCGAGCCTCACGACCAGCACGTCAACAACGACCAGCAGGCGGGCCGCGAAGGCGCCGATGTCTCGGCCTTCGCGGCGCTGGGGCTCTCCGAGCCGCTCCTCAAGGCGCTCGCTCACGAGGGCTACACGACGCCGACGCCGATCCAGACCAAGGCGATGCCGCACGTCCTCGCCGGCCGCGACCTCTTCGGCTGTGCGCAGACCGGCACCGGCAAGACGGCGGCCTTCGCGCTGCCGCTCATCGAGCGGCTCATGAACGACCGTCGCCACGCCGCGCCGAAGCATTGCCGGATCCTCGTTCTCGCGCCGACGCGCGAGCTTGCCGGGCAGATCCACGACAGCTTCAAAGCCTACGGCCGCCACGCCCATCTCAAGAGCGCGGTGATCTACGGCGGCGTCAACCAAAACCCGCAGGCCAGCGCCGTGGCCCGTGGCGTTGACGTCCTCGTGGCGACGCCGGGGCGGCTCCTCGATCTCATCGGGCAGCGGCTCGTCGAGATCAAGACGGTCGAGTATCTCGTCCTCGACGAGGCCGATCGGATGCTCGACATGGGGTTCATTCATGATGTCCGCCGGATTGTGGGGATGCTGCCCCGCCAGCGGCAGACGCTCTTCTTCTCGGCGACGCTGCCGGCGGAGGTCCGCGATCTGGCCGGCACGATGCTCCGCGATCCGCTCGAAGTGAAGACGGCCCCGCAGGCGACCCCCGCCGAGACGGTGGCCCAGTCGGTGTTCCACATCCCGCAGAAGCAGAAGCGGTCGCTCCTTGTCCATCTCCTTCAGACCGGCGGGATGGGGCGGGTGATCGTGTTCACGCGGACGAAGCGCGGCGCCAACAAGCTCGCCCAGGATCTCGAGAAGGCGGGCGTGCGGGCTGCCGCGATCCATGGCAACAAGAGCCAGAACCAGCGAGAGAAGGCCCTCGCCGACTTCAAGTCGCCGCGGCCGCCGGTGCTCATTGCGACCGACATTGCCGCCCGTGGCATCGACGTTGACGAGGTGAGCCACGTCGTCAACTTTGAGCTGCCCCACGAGCCGGAAACCTACGTCCACCGCATCGGCCGCACCGGCCGGGCCGGGCTGACCGGCGAGGCGGTGAGCTTCTGTGACCGCGAGGAAGAGGATCGTCTCCAGGCGATCGAGCGGCTCCTCCGACGCCGGATTCCGGTCCGCAACGATCTCCCGGCCGATCTGCCGAAGGTGGAGAGCTCGTCGAGCGGGCGCGAGCCCGGCGAACGATCGGGTGGCGGCGGCCGTGGCCGTGGTCGCCCGGGCGGTCAGCGCCGCAGCTCCGAGGGGAGCGCTCGTGCGGGAGGCGCTCTCTCCGGGGGCGCTCGCTCCGGGGGCGCTCGCTCTTCCGGCGGCCGCTCAGGCGGGGCACGCTCCGGCGGCGGTCGTCGCTCGGGCGGCAGCGGTGGTGCTGGCCAGGCCGCCGCGGGCCCGGCGCCTGCGTTCCGCGAGGTGAGCGGTGGCGATGGCGGACCCACGCCCCCGCGGCCGGCTCCGACAGGGGGCGCGGCGAAGGTCAACCGCCGCTATCGCCGGGCGCTGTGACGCGCTTGCCGCAGGCGTCGATGAAGCGACTCGACTGATCAAGAGCGGCCCGTGGGAGTTCCCGCGGGCCGCTCATTTTTGTCTGTCTCCCGCCACCCAGCTCTGGCAACTCCTCGACGATCCCGACGGGTGAGCACGTGCTGCGTCGCGTTGCCCGACATCTTGGGCTACGAGCACTTCACTTCGTGCCGAGGTAGCGGACGTCTTGAAGGCCACGGAAATCCTCGTCGAGCGTCCAGACCGTGGCGCCATGCTCACGGGCTGTGGCGAGGATGATGCTGTCGGCCATCGGGAGCGAGTGCCGGAGGCTCAAGGCGGCCGCGTCGAGGGCCCGCTGCACCGTGAGATCGACGATGCGGCCACGCTGCATAGCTGCCACGCCCTGAATCGCGGCCTCTTCGCCGGCTTCGCGGAGGAGCACCTTGAACACCTCGTAGACCGAGATGGCCGGCACCACGAGCGATTCGATGTCTTCGAGCACCGGTTCGAGCGTGCGGGCGTGGCGTCCCCCGGCAAAATATTCCAGCCAGCCTGACGAATCGACCACGTTCACAGCCGATCGCCTTCGCGCAGGAAGTCCGTTTTGATCCCCTTCACAAACCCTTTGAGTTCGCGGATGTCACGCTCCGGCACGAACTCGACCCTGCCGGCATGCTCGATGACCTGCAGCTTCTGCCCCGGTCGCAGCCCCAGCCGCTCCCGAACAGCGCGAGGAATCACGACTTGAAACTTCGGCGAAATTGTGACGTGTTGCATAGGGCCCTCTCGATCGATAGGCAAAGTGTACAACGAAATCGTAAT
>CAJAYZ010000287.1 GCA_903949225.1 uncultured Planctomycetaceae bacterium | reverse complement strand
TGGCGGTGGCGAGAAGGCCGGCGATCGAGCCGAACGTCGCCTCGACCGCAGCCGGCTCATAGCCGCAGTGGACCATGCAATCGCCACACTTCGGATTGCCACTGGCCCGGCCGTAGTTAGCCCAACTCGTCTCCTCCATCAGGCCGCGGAAACTCGTGGCATAGCCTTCGTCGAGGAGATAACAGGGCTTCTGCCAGCCGAAGAGGTTGTACGTCGGGGTGCCCCAGGGGCGGCATTCGAGATCCCAGTTCCCCTTGAGAAACTCGAGGAACACCGGCGACTGGTTGAACTTCCAACGCCGCGGAGCATTTTCCAAGATGCGGGCGAAGAGCGACTGGCTCCGCTGCCGCGCGAGGAAGTGTTCCTGGTCGGGAGCCTTCTCGTAGGAGTAGCCCGGGGAGATCATCATCCCTTCCACCCCGAGAGCCATCACCTCGTCGAAGAACCGCCGGTAGCGGACCGGATCGGCGTCGGTGAACAGGGTCGAGTTCGTTGTCACCCGGAATCCGGCCTTCCGCGCGGCCCGGATCGCGGCCACGGCCACGTCGTACACGCCTTCGCGGCAGACAGCGTGATCGTGCTCCTCCTTCGGCCCATCGAGATGGACGGAGAAAGCCAGGTAGGGGGACGGCGTGAAGTGGGGGAGCATCTCCTCCAGCTTGAGGGCATTGGTACAGAGGTAGAGGTATTTCTTCCTGGCAACGATCCCGGCGACGATCTGTTCGATCTGCGGATGGAGGAGCGGCTCTCCCCCCGGGATCGACACCATCGGCGCCCCACACTCATCGACCGCCTGGAAGCACTGCTCCGGCGTGAGGTGCGAGCGGAGAATCTCCGTCGGATGCTGGATCTTTCCGCAGCCGCCACAGGCGAGATTGCACCGGAAGAGGGGCTCGAGCATGAGCACGAGCGGGTAGCGATGATTGCCACGCCACCGTTCGCGGAGTACATGCCTTACGACGGCGATCATCTGCCCGACAGGAACGCTCATGCCACCTTCTCCCGAACCTGGCCCGCGAGGCGGGCAGAGTGAATGTTTTCATCGGACGGAACGCCATCGGCATCACCCGTCGCCCGGGCCATCGACCACCGCCCCAGCGCCATGAGGGGGAAATAGACTCGGTACCAGTGGTAGCGGAGATAGAAGACCTTCGGGAAACCGGTTCCGGTGAAGTTCTCTTCCGCCCAGTCCCCGTCGGGGGTCTGGTGGTCGACCAGCCAGGTAACGCCACGGCGGGCTTCCGGCGATCCGGCATGCCCGGACGCCAGCAACCCGGCCAATGCCCAGGCTGTCTGCGACGGGGTCGGCTCCCCCTGCCCGGCAAGGCTCGGGTCGGCGTAGCTGTCAGCCGACTCGCCCCACCCACCGCAGGGCTGTTGGTGCGAGAGGAGCCACCGGGCCGCGGCCGTGACGGCCGGATCGTCGGCGGAAACCCCAACGGCCCGCAGCCCCTCGATCGCCTGCCAGGCGCCGTAGATGTAATTGACTCCCCAGCGCCCGTACCACGCCCCGTCCGCTTCCTGCGATCGCCGCAGGTAGGCCACCGCGAGGTCGACCGCCGGATGCCCGAGGCGATAGCCGATTCTTCCGAACGCCTCCAGCACCCGGCCAGCGAGATCGGGGGAACTCGGATCGATCATGGCGTTGTGGTCAGCGAAGGGCACCTTGCAGAGAAGTTCGCAGTTATTGTCCTTGTCGAACGCCCCCCAGCCGCCGTCGGAGTTCTGCAGGGCCTCGAGCCAAGGCCTGGCACGATCGATCGCGGCCTCGACCAGCGACCGCCGCCGCTGCGACGCCGCATCGTCCGATCGCTCTCCCTCGCGCCACGTCGCCAGCGCGATGAGGACCATCGCCGTGTCGTCGACGTCGGGGTAGAAGCGATTGGCATACTCGAAGCACCAGCCCGACGGGGCCACAGGGACGGTCCGCCGCGACCAATCACCGTCGGTGCGGATCTCCTGCGAGAGAAGCCAGTCGACCGCCTCGTCGAGAGCCTGATCGGAGTCGCCGGAATGAACCACGTCGCGCCGTGCCAGACGATCGACGGCGAGAGCCCGAAGGGTCAGTGCGGTGTCCCAGACAGGGGAACGGCAGGGCTCGATCCGCGTCGTTCCATCCGCCTCGTGCTCGATGAGCCCTTCGAGTTGCCGCCAGCACTCGCGGACCTCGGGGGCATCGTCGGGGCACCCAAAAGCGCGGAGGGCGACAATGCTCCAGAGGATCGGCGGGAAGATTGCCCCGAGTCCGTCGCTGCCATCGAAGCGCTCGAGCATCCAGCGGCGGCATTCGGCGACGGCGCGGCTGCGGAGAGGACGAAACCCGACCGCATCGCATCCCTTCAGGATCCGATCGACTCCGCGGAAGAACCGGGCCCACCCGTCATCGCCGCCGAGGCGCCGCGCGTGAGACGCCCGGGGTGAATCGGCAAACAATTCGTCGATCCGCTGCTCGGGCGGGAGATGCCTGACCGGCTTGAAATCCCAGATCAAGGAGAGCGGAACGATCATCGTCCGCGACCACGCCGAAACCCGGTGAAGGTTGACCGGGAACCAGTCCGGGAGGAGGACAATCTCCGGGGGCACCGCCGGGCAGTCGCCGTACGACATCTGCCCGAGGAGCGCGAGGTAAAAGCGGGTAAAGCTGTTGACGGCCCACGGCCCCCCCGCCGCGGCGATCGCACGTCGCGCTCGGGTCATCGGCTCGGAATTGGGGGATTCACCGAAGATCTTGAGGGCGAAATAGGCCTTCACGCTGGCACTGACGTCGACAGGGCCACCACGGTAGATGGCCCAACCGCCGTGGGGAAGTTGCTCGCGGAGGATCCGGCGCACCGCTCCGGCAACATGCGTCCCTTCCAGGCGACCGTGCCAGGCGAGGATGAGGAGATACTCGCTCTCGAGGATCGTGTCCCCTTCGAGCGGCCCGCGCCAGTGCCCATCGGCGGCCTGACGCTGCCTGAGCCAGTTGGCGGTCGCGCTGCACGCCGGGAGGACCTCCGCCTCAGGAGACCTGCGCCTGGGAAGGCCGGAGGGGACCGGCACGGACGATTCGGAAGCACGACGGGAGATCATCTCCGCCTCGGCGTGGGCAGCCGTCATGGGTTGGGAAAACCCTGTCTCGACCGCTGATCCTCTGTAGCTCATGGGGGCATCCATGCTCCGAGCAGGGCTGTTCGACCGGCGGCGGTCCAAGAGCCAGGGCCCGCCGATCCACGGAGGGCGATCCTTCGCCGCGAACAAGACTCTCCGCTAACAGCGGAGAATAGGGAAACTCGGGAAGTCCCACAAGGTCCGCCACGCTCCTGCGACGACGCTTGCGGGGCTGTTTTCCCAGCTTCCTGCTCCCGATCAAGCCGGGGATCACGCCGGGGGCTCTGCGGCAACTCTACCGGCATCAACCTGGACGATTGGGTGGCATAGGAAAGACAGGCTGTTCTTTTATCGAAGGCGATCGTCGGACACCATTTTGGAAACGACGACCGGCGCAGCCCCCTGGCTCTCCGCCAGAGGCAGCCTGATCAACACGCGGGTGCCCCGGCCGGCGCGGCTCGCGATCTCGATGATGCCCCCATTGGCCTCGAGAAAACGCCACGCCTTGGAGAGCCCAAGCCCCGCACCGCGCCCCGCCTCACGACCGCTGAAGAACGGATCGAAGACCCGGCGCAGCGTGGTCGCATCGATCCCGGGACCGTCGTCGGAAACGATCAGATCGCACTCTCCGTAGGTGTGGCCGGCCGCCACCGACACGGTCACCCGGCCGCCTTCACCGACGGCTTCGAGGGCGTTGCTGACAACGGCACGGATCGCCTCCTCCACCTGCGAACGGTCGACCGCCACCGCCACTGGGGTCGGAGCCGGGCCGTAGTCGAGGCGGGCAAGTCGCTGCCCCGCCAAGGGAGCAAGGCGATCGATGACGGTGCTGACCATCTCGTGGATGTCCGTCGCCACACGATGCGGACGGGGCGGCCGTGCAAACAACATCAACCCACCGATCATGTCGCGCGCTCGGAAGGCCTGATCGACGATCGTCGAGAGCCGTCGACGCCGTTCCGGGTCGCGCTCGTCGAGGAGCAGCGTCTGGGCCCGGGTGGCGATGTTCGCCAAGGGGTTGTTGATTTCATGCCCGGCTCCATAGGCACGCTCGCGCATCGCTTCGAGGCGGGCGTCGCCGTGGGCATCCTGCAAGG
>CAJAYZ010000286.1 GCA_903949225.1 uncultured Planctomycetaceae bacterium | reverse complement strand
TCAAACACACCGCCGGTGCTCGCGCAGGCTCCCATTGAGATGCACCACTTGGGCTCGTGCATCTGCAGCCAGATCCGCTGGAGGACCGGAAGCATCTTCATGGCCACCCGTCCGGCCACGATCATGAGATCGCATTGCCGCGGGCTGAAGCGAAACACCTCGGCACCGAAGCGGGCGAGGTCGTGCTTGGCAGCCCCGGTCGCCATCAGTTCAATGCCACAGCAGGCCGTCGCGAATGGCATCGGCCAAAGGCTGTTTTTGCGGCACCAGTTCGCGAGTTCGTCGAGCCGGCTGACGACGACATTTTCGGGCAGTTCTAACGCCACCGAAATACCCCCTTGCGCCAGTCATAGGCGAATCCGACCACCACCAGAGCGATGAACGCCATCGCCCCCGCGAACACCAGACCGCGGCATGACACCAGCCCCTGGGAAACCGCCGCGTCGACGCCTGCCGCCGACCGGCTGGCGACCGCCCAGGGATAGAGGAAAAGAAGTTCAACGTCAAAAACAAGGAACGTGATCGCCACGAGGTGGAATCGGACATCGAACCGGCGGCGCGTGTCATGCACCGGGTCCATGCCACTCTCGTAGGGCATTTCCTTGACCCGATTGGTCCGCTTGTTGGGGCCGATGAGGCTCGAACCCACGACCAGTCCGACCGACACCGCCGCGGCGATGGCAACGAACAGGAGGACGGGCAGGATCGCATCCATGGGTGAGGCCTGAACCGTGGGGAAAGGCGGGGCAGTGCCCGATCTGGCGTGGAAGGGGGCTGACCGGACCGAGGAGCCGACCAGGCGACTTCGTGAAATCCTTCACAAAGTCGGCTTTGAAAAAAGCCGGAGCGCTGCTCCGGCCATTTTTTCCCGGTAGGACGGGTCGAACCGATGGGGAAGGTTATACCGTCCCGACCGACCGGCGACGAGGTGGGGTTCTTGATGGTCGGCTTCGGGATCGACCGATACCGGCCCTACCGCAGCTGGAAAGACGCTGCGGGGGGGAATCAGAAGTTTCCGAGGCTCATGCCGACATACGCCCCCCAAGGGCCAATCCCGATCGACATCCCGCTTCCGACCCGGGCATTGGCGAAGGGGGGGCTACCGCCGCTCCCCCCCGAATTACTCCGGTAGGGGGAGTAGGAGGTGCTCGAGTTCATCTTCGAGGTGGCCGCGAGCGAGGCATCAGCGGTGGCCTTGCGGTTGGCCGCGGCAACGTCGGCGAGGACCTTCCGGCCGCTATCGAAGGCCGCCTGCCGGTCCTTGAGATTCTGGCGGGTGAGTTCGATCTTTTGGATCTCCTGAGAGAGTTGGGCGGCGGTCATGTCGACGACGTTGGGGACATCCTTGAGGACGTCGGCCCGTTTGCGGTCGGTCATCGCCGAGAGGTACTGCCCCATCCAGGCCCTGGCCTCTTGGGCTTCGGGGGCGTCGATGATCTTGAACTTCGCCTCGAGGTCGTCGAGGAGGTATTCCAACTCTTGCGGCGACATCTTCATCACCTTCGTGTTGAAGTCGGCCTTGATCCGCTGCACCTCGCGCGGCGGATAGATCTTCTGAACGGAGAGCCATTCCCCCAGTTCGAAGATCGCCCGTCGCCACCGCGTGCTCTGGAGGATTTCAGCCTTCGCGGCCATCGATTCCTGGGCGTCGTCCTGCTCGGTGGTCGCCGCCGCCGGCGGATCGGCCGCCTGGCCGACGAGCGGGCGGAACCCAGCGCCGACGAGTCCGGCCACGACGGCACAGGCCAAGAGGCAGGGAACGAACGGCTGGAAAAGCTTGATGGGCATGGGGGTAGCAGAGGGGTTCATTCGGTGGGTTCCCCGGGCTTGCGGGTCATCGTCATCGTCACCGCGGCCTGATTCGTGGCCCCGGCGTGGGTCGGCAGCGACTGGAAGGTGCATTCTTCCTTGCCGTCGTACAGATAATGGTTGATGGTCGACGTCTGGCTTCCGTCGGGGTGGACAGTCGTCGTCCGCGATACCCACACCCCCTCCTCGAGCGACCAATCGGCCTCGGAATGGCTGCCATCGGTGCTGAAAGACCAGGAGTGGAGCCGGCGGGTGAGGGGATCCCAGCCGATCCGCTGCGAGACCTGCAAGCCCTCGCTCCCATCCGGCGATGTGATCATCGTTTCGCGAAGGAGGTAGGTTCCGGTGGGATTCCAGCGGACGCTCATCTCCATCCGTGGGAGTGCGACGTTTTCGCCCTCCTGCTTTTTTCCGTCGACGGTCACGGTCCAGTCGCCGACGAGCCAATCAAGGTCGGCGAGCCGTGCCGACGTCTCCGGCGGATCGGTCCGCCATTCCCGCAGGCTTGCCACCTTCCAGCCATCGGCCTGCTTGACCCACGTGGCCGTGAACCGACCGTGATGTGCGGTGGAAGCTCCGGGGGGAGTGACGACGACGGTGCCATCCTCGAGGGCCACCGACTCAGAAAGCAGCCGGATCGAGACCTCCTCGATCGCAAACGACGCTCGGGCCTGCCCCTCCGCGGCGGGTTCCAGGCCGGCAACGCTCTCCCGTCCGCGGAACACCTGCCCCATGTCGTCGATGATGTCGCCATCCTCGGTCCAAAGGGCGGCAACGGCTTTTCCGTCACCGCGGGCGAGCGCTTCCTGGTAGATCCGCGAGGCGGCCCGGACGGCCTCGATGCCGGTTCCCTTCGCCGCGGGGGCCCGCTCGGCCGGTGTCTGGGCCTGGGCAAAGGCCGGAGCGATGCCCACAGTGAGGATGGCGGCAAGCATGGGGCCGCACAGGCAGAGGGAGCGGGACAGGGCTCTGGAGTTGGTCATGACGCTGAACTCGCGGCCGGGGGCGGGGCAGGGGAGGGAATGACGCCGTCGGAGCAAGCCTCCGGCTGGGTCACCCGATCCCTCAATCCTAGCACGGACTGCCCGTTCGCTCGACGATCGGATTGTCCCGGCGGTGACGCATGGCCGGGGCGATTCGGGGTTTGGTAAGCTCCGTGTATGGCAGATTCCCTGGCGACGCTTGCCGATCTCGTCCGCCGCCCCAGCGTCAATCCGATGGGGCGCGACGTCTCGGGGCCTGAGTACCTCGAGGGTCGGATCACCGACTACCTCGTGCAGCGCTTCAGCGCCGCTGGCCTCCCCTGGGCCCGGCAGCCGGTCGCCCCCGGCCGCGACAACGTCCTGGCCCGCCTCGAGGCGACAGTCCCCGGGGCTCCGACCGTGCTCTGGGATGCCCACCAAGACACCGTGCCAGTGGAGGGAATGACGATCGACCCCTTCCTTCCGCTGGTCCGCGACGGCCGTCTTCAGGGGCGGGGGGCGTGTGACGTGAAGGGGGGGATGGCGGCGATGATCGTCGGGCTCGAGCGGCTCCTCGGCTCATCGCAGCCCCGCCCGGTCACGATCCTGTTCACGGCGACGGTCAACGAGGAGTTCGGCTTCTCCGGGGCTCGGGCGATCGCCTCGCTGTGGAGTGGCGCTGGCGTGGTGAGCCCCGGCGACGGCCCGGCCCGCGATCTCGTCGGGGCTGCCCGGCCGGTGGCGGGAATCGTCGCCGAGCCCACCAGCCTCGATGTCGTCGGCATGCACAAGGGGGCGGTGCGGTGGCGGATCCGCGTGGGGGGGCGGGCCTGTCACAGCTCCTTCCCGGAGCGCGGCGACAACGCCATCTATCCGGCCGCCCGGGCGGCCCTGGCGATCGAGACGCTCGCGCGCGAGCTCCTCACCCGCGATCCCGACCATCCCTGTGGCCCGCCGACGCTCAGCCTGGGGACGATCCGCGGCGGTTCCGGGGTCAATCTCGTTCCCGACATGGTGATCCTCGAACTCGACCGGCGGCTCGTGCCGGGGGAAAGCCCGCGCGCGGCCCGGGACGAGGTCATCCGCCGCGTGGCCGAGGCCTGCCCCGGGGCGGCGATCGAGCACGAGGAGCCGTTCGTCGAGCACCACGGCCTGCCATCAGGAGGCGCCGAGACGATGCTCGCCGGAAGGCGCCTGGCCGACAGGCTCGAGGAAGCGGTCGGCGGCCACGGGCGCAAGAGCGTCGTTCGCGCTGCCCGCTACGGCACCAACGCGAGCGTCTACGCGGCCGCCGGCGTGCCGACGGTCGTGTTCGGCCCCGGCTCGATCGATCAAGCCCACACGTGCGATGAGTGGATCGACGTTGCCGAAGTCGAGATCGCCGCCGCGGCGCTTGTCGCGGCGATGGCGTGAGGGAGAGGGGAGCGGTCGCGGCACGGAACGTCGCCACACACTCGGTGGCACCAAGTCCGCACGCCAGCCCGATTCGTTTTCAAAGGCGGTGCGGATGGGATCCGCTCTGCCTTGGAGCGTTATCGCTTGGCCCCCGGGGCCGGGGCAATGACTGTCAGCCCATTTCTCTCACGAGTTGCCCGATCGCCTGAAGCAACTCGGCAACCTCGTCGGCATTCAGCTCGACGGGGTCACCCTGTTTCGTGACACACTTCAAATGCAACGTCCCGGAATCGATCCACATCGCGATGTCACCTTGGGCGAAGGTGATGACGTCCCCGTCTGGAGGATCCATCTCAATTGTCCCTCTCTCAACGGGTTGGGAAATGCGGGTTACCGTCAGAAGGGTCGACAAGCTTCGTCTTCCCATCCGGTCCGTACCCATGATGATGCGGACCCGCGGCTTTCGGGTCGTTGTATGGTAAGCCCGTTTGCTTATCGACGTGCCCCGGATCGATCCTCAGCCGCTCTTTTCCTGTGATGGGATCCAACCACTTGTCCGGTCTTGTTGGGTGCGGAACAAGGCCTTTTTTTCGTGCCAATTGCCTGACTTGCTCCGCCGTCTTGCCCAGCAGTTCTTGGGGGGTGAGAGAAGGGCTCGTGTTGTGGTTGAAGACCGGGTCGAGCGTCCCGTCCGGCCGCGTGGCCGGCAACTGATCCGGGAGGCCCAGGGCAGGAATGTCATCGGCGAGGGGGCGGCCAACCGGATTACCCGTTTGCCGTGGGTCTCCTTGCCAGAGGTTTCGCCACCAGTCACTCCATCCCTGACTCGCTTTGGCGTCGTCTGCACTTGGCAGCTCGCCGTCATCTTCCGGTGTCGCCGCGCCGACAACCTGAATGGCGGCATCATCACCGGTCAAAACTCCCGAGACAAACACGGGCAGTTTGTCACGGCCGGGCTGACAGACCAGCGGCGTGACTTCGACTCCGGTGCCCGATGAAGAGAGTGCCGGGGGGGGCTTAATCGCTCCGACGGTGGGGCAGGCTGACGCATATCCCGCTGTGCTCGGAAACCAGAGAACATTTCCGGACTGCGAACCGCCAGCGCCTGCCGTCGAGGCCGGCGAAGCAGTGACGCCCGATGGGCCGGTCATCGCGATCGAGTTCGGGAGAACGATCGCCGGGGGGGACGGAATAACGGCGGTCAGCGCGGCGCCCGCCGCCCCGGACACTCCCCAAAACTGTGGCGTCAGGCCGGCAAGGAGCGCCCGCGGTTCGAGTCGCTCAAGCGACGGACGTGTGGACGTGTGGACGTGTGGACGTGTGGACGTTTCGCGGATCGCATGGGCAACTCCGGCGTGCGGCTCGCAGGGAGGGAATCCCCCCTCTGGTAGCCCAGCGTAGGAGACCATCGCAGTCACGTCAACGAATTGGTGCGGCCGGGGCGCAACTCTCGGCGACCGCTGTAGTCATCCGATCCCTCCGCCCGCGGCGCAACGCGGCCTCCGCCTCACCCAAATGATGGCGAGGCGGAGGCGCGATGGCGGGCGTGAACGTGTCCGTGGAGGCGTGCTCCACGCGACAACTCAAAACACGTCGAGGTTGTGGTGGTGGCCGAAGGGGTTGTAGCGCCGCGACTTCGGATACTCGTTGTGCCACGAGCGGTTGTAGACCGGCACCCGCATCTCCTGCGGATAGCGGTAGTAGAGATCGTTGGCGCTGCGGTAGTAGCCGTCGGAGTAGAAGTTTTGCGGATACCACACGTAGGGATAGTGGTAGAAGCGGTTCCAGTCGGTCGCGGCGGCTGATTGGCCCCACGTTCCGCCGAAGGCTTTCGGCCCGGCGGCCGGCTGACCACCCCAGCCCTGCTGGGCAGAAGCCTCGCCGGCGGTGGCAAAGAACGTCGCGGCCAGCACGGCCGCGACGAGCAGATGGCGTTTCATGCGAAGGAGTCCCCCCTGCGATCGGTCGGGAGGTTCCCCCTGAACCCCCCTGCCACCCGCCCATGATGCGCCTTCCAGGTCGGTAGCCTTCTCTTAAGGCGAGTCGACGTGGCGCGCGTGCCAACGATGGAAACGGTGCGGCAAGGGAAATATCGACCGGCGGCACGACCGTTCTTCACGGAAAAACCGGCAGGGTCGGGGGCCATGAGGGGCCGCCGCGTCCGTCAGGCGCGGCTTGGAGGCCCGCCCGGGAGACGCCCCTCGGCCAGTTCCCGATCCCACTGCTCCATGAGCGGCCAGGCCGGAGCACAGGTGCCGAAGTCGGCAAGAGCGAGATAGCCGCGCACCCGGTCGAGCGTCCGAGCGAGGAGGGCATCGTCCTTGCGGAAGATCGGGCCGTGGCTGGGGAGGAGCCAGGCAACGTCGCTGGCGGCGATCCGTTCGAGCGAACTGATGAAGGCCGGGATGTCGCTGCCGTGGTGGGCGTCGATCGCGCCGACCGAGCCGTCGCGGTAGATGTTGTCGCCGGAGAGGAGAAGGTCGTCGAGGCGGAAGGCGAGTTGGCTGTCGGTATGGCCGGGGGTGTGCCAGACCTCGAGCCGGCGCGAGCCGACCTCGAGCGTGTCGCCGTCACCAATCGTCCGATCGACCTTCACCGCCGGCATCTCGAGATGGACGTTCTGCGCCGCGATCTCGGCAAACGTTTTGATCCGGTCGCCACTCTCGAGCGACTCCACTGCCAGGGGATGGGCGATGATCGGGGCCTTGAGGAGCGCCTTTGCCTTCGCCAGCCCCTGGATGTGATCGACGTCGGCATGCGTGGCGATCAGCCCCCGGCAGGCCGAGAGGGGGAAGTCGAGTTGGCGGATCATCTCCACGATCTCGTCGACGGTTTCGGAGTAGCCGACGTCGATGAGCACCCAGTCGCGGTCGTCATAAACGAGATAGACGTTGCAACCGATCCGCCAGCCCGCCTGGTGGTTCATCTCGATGACACCGGGGAAAACCGGGCGGCGCTGGAGCATCGGAAGTCCGGATTTGCGGGGAGATGTTTGCGGCCCGATCGGTCACAGCACACACTGGAGAGCCGGGGCCGCGGTACGCGTGTCCGGAGTGTAGCGCGTGCCGCGACGGGCAGCAACGAGCCCCGCCGCAGCCGCCCCGCAGAGCGTCGCTCCCGCACCCGAAGAGGCCCCCCCTTGGCCGCCGTCCCCCACGATTCCCCAGCAGACCCCCGGCCGCCGGCCACGTCGCGGTACGTGGCTTGGGCGGGGAGCGTCGGTGAATTGTGCGATGTCGTTGACCGCCTCGGGGGGCTCGCCGCCGAGTTGGGGGCGCCGTCGCCAGGCGGGGCCGAGTGGCATGGGCAACTCTTCGGCAAGCTCCGGCCGCAGGTGACGCGCGAGCCGGTGATGGTGGCGGCGGTCTGCGGAGGCACGAACACCGGCAAGAGCCTCGTCTCGAATGTCCTCGTCGGCGCCGAAATCAGCCGGTCGCTGCCGGAGGCGGCGCGGACGCGCTGCCCGGTGGCCAGCCTGCCGCGCGGGCTCGCCAAGTCGGTCGATCTGGCGGCGCTCTTCCCCGGCTTCACCCCCCGCGCCTGGTCGAGCGACACCGACGCCCTCGGCGGCAGTGAGGCGGGGGACGATCTTCTCGTGTGGCGCGAGGATCCCGTCGGTCGCCAGCCGGCTCGATTGATCCTCATCGACACCCCCGATGTCGACGGCACGCTCCGCGAGAACTGGCACCGGGCCGAGGCTGTGCGGAACGCCTGCGACGTGATCCTCGCCGTCCTCACGCAGCAGAAATACAACGACGCTGCAGTCCGCGATTTCTTCGCCGCTGCCGCCGCTGCCGGGAAGTCGCTCGTCGTCGTCTTCAACATGGTGAACTGGCCCGCGCAGCGCGAGCGGATCGCCGGCTGGTATGCGACGTTCGTCGCCGAGACCGGTGCGGCGCCGCTTGCGGTGTATGCGGTGCCGCACGACTTCGCCCGGGCCGAGAGTGGAACGATCGAGTTTTTCCACCTCCCGGAGCTGACCGGCGGCACGGCCGATCCCGCGGCGGGGCCGGTCGATCTCGCCGCGGCACTGGCCGGCGTCGACTTCGACCGCATCAAGCTCCAGGCGATGGAAGGGGCGTTTCGCGTCGTCCTCGATCCCGCGGCCGGGATGGCGACCTGGCTCGATGCGATCGAGTCTTCGTCGCGGGAGTGGCACGACGCGCGGGGGGTGCTCGCCGAAGAGGCGCAGGTGCGCGTCGAACTCCCCTCCGCGCCGCGGGAGCTTGTCTGGAACGAGATCTGGGAATGGCTCGAGCCCCGTCGGTCGCGGATCGATATCAATTTTTCGCGCCTCTACCGCGTTGCCGGAAGCGGGGCTGCGTGGGTGGGGCGGCGGATCGGGATCGGGCGGACGGCGGAGGAGAAGCGCGACGACTTCACGGCCGTCGAGCTTTCCGCGCTCAAGCAGGCGCTCTCGACCTTCATCGATCGCCTCGATGGCGCCTGCCGACGCAGCCCGCGACTGCGGGCCCTGCTCGGCGACACGCTCGTCCGCGGCGACCGGGCGGCGTGGTATGCCGATCTCGAGCGACGGCATGCCGCCCTGCCGATGGTCTCCGACGACTACCGGATCTTCGTTCGCGGTGAGCTCGATCGCTTCTCCCGCGAAAATCCGAAGTTTCTCCAGGTGCTCCTCACCGGCCTGAGCCTCGGATCAGTCGCCCGCCCCTGCATCACGGTGGGGTTGATGGTGGCCGGGGCGGCCGCGGTGCCAGCCGCCGCCGCCGCGGGGCACGGGCTGACGACACTCGTCCACACCGCCGGCGACTATGTCGTCTGGGCCGTCGCACCGCTGGCCGGCGAAGGGGTGCTCGGGCTGACGATGGCCGGGCTCAAGCCGCTCCTCGAACGGCTCTTCGCCGGGTGGTCGGCCGAACGGAGCCGGGTGCTCACCGAGACGCTCCACGACGTCGTCCTCGGTGATCGCCTCGAGGTGATCGAGCGGCTTGCCACGGCCGGTGGCCGGCCGGAGGTGGCGCGGGCCAGGCGCTTGCTCTATGACTGTGGGCGGGAGTTCTCCAGATGACCGACATGCCGTCGCCTTCCCCGAACGACGCTCCGGCCGTCGTCCCCCCGACGCCGGCCCCCGGGTTTGACGACGCCGGATTCGACGATCTCATCACGGGGCTCGCGCGATGGAGCGGTGCGCTCCCCGACTGGCCCGCGGCCCGCCGCGTGCGGGCGGAATGGGAGGAGGTTGCCCCGCGGCTCGACCGGGCCCGCCGCGAACTCTCGCGCGTCCTTGTCGTCGGCGTCATCGGCGGCACCGGCACCGGCAAGAGCACGCTTGTCAACGCGCTGGCCGGACGGGACGTGAGCCCCGCCGGCGACGTCGCTCGGCCGACGACGGTGGCGCCGGTGGTGGTGGTCGCCCGCGATGTCGACTGCTCGTGGCTGGCGCTTGACGAGGTCGGCGCGAGGGTCGTGACGAGCGACTCCGCCGCCGTTGCCAACATCGTCCTGGTCGACTGCCCCGATCCCGACACCCAGGGCCCCTGGACTCCGCCCTCGGCCGGAGGCGCGCAGCTGCCGGTCGGTGGGACGAAGCTGTCTGTCGGTGGGACGAAGCGTCCCAGTGAACACAACCACAACCGCGATCTCCTCGAACGCATCCTGCCGGCCTGCGACGTTCTTCTCCTCGTCGCCACCGCGCAGAAGTACCGCTCGTGGAGCGTGGCCAGCGAGGTGGCGGCCTTCGCGCCGGGGAGGCCGCTTCTCTTCGTGCAGACCCACGCCTCACGCGATGCCGACATCCGCGACGACTGGCGGCGCGAGCTCGAGCGTCAGGGGATCGAGGCGCCGGCCATTCATCGCCTCGACGGGCTCGAAGCCGCCCGCCGAGCCGCGGCAGGGCTCGAGCCGGAGCCGGGATTCGCCGGCCTCGTCAAGGCGATCGACGAGGAGCTCGTCGGCCGGGCGGCACGGCGCGTGCGCCGCACCGGCGCCCTCGATCTGGCCGGGTGGTTTCTCAGCCAGGCGCTCGGGCAACTGGCGCCCCTGCGGCAGCCGGTCGCGGAGCTTGCTTCCGGCGTCGCGGCCCAGACTGGACGCCTCGAGGGGCTCATGGAAAAGGCGGTCGCGGGCAAGCTCCGCGCCAGCCGTCCGGCTTGGCAGCGCGTCATGCAGGAGGAGCTCGTCGAGCGCTGGCAGGGGGGGCCATTCGCGATGTTCCTCCACGCCCTGGCCGGGCTTGGCAGCCTGTGGCCGAAGCTCCGCGGAGGGGGCCTCGTGGGCCGGATCCTCTCCGGCCAAGGGGTGCCGACGGTGGCGACCGGCGACGGCGCGTGGCAGTCGATCGAGGAGATCGGGCTTGCGGAGGCGGATGTCGAGCAGTCGCGGAGCATCCTCGTCGGGCTCGCCGCGCGGGCCACGATCGGCGAGCCGATGGTCGGCCGGGCAAGGCTCGACGAGCGTGCCGTGCAGACGTCGGTCGGCACGCTCATGGAACGGACCGGCCACTGGCTCGTCGGTGGTGTCGATCGACTCGTGGCCGAGCGACGCGACCGGGTCGATTCGCCGCTGATGCACGGCGTCTGCGAAGTCCTCTTCGGCGGCCTGATCGTTGCGGTGCTCGGCCGGGCGGCGTGGAACTTCTTCTACGGCCACCTCTGGCAGGGGCATCCGCTCGGCGGGCTCGGGTTCCTCGAGGAGGCGCTGGTGTGGATCATCCTCTGGGGGCTGTTCCTCCGCTGGATCGTCTTCGCCCGCCTCCGGGCCGGGCTCGACCGCGACATCGCTGGCCTCGTCACCCGCCTCCCCGGAGCGCGGCTGGTCGATCCGTTCCTCCACGATTTCGCCGCCGCCGCTGCGACGACGGCAGCCTTTCTCGAGACCGGAGACGACCTCGCCCGCCGTCATGCCGCCCTCGAGTCCCGGGTGGTGGAGGGGCGATCGACGCTCGGGCGACTGAAGGGTCACGCACCATGACGCCGTCCCGCCAGCGAGGGCGCGGGTGTCGGCCGTGGTGGCTGCTGGCGGCCGTGTGGCTGCTGGCGGCGGTTGCCGTGGACGGGCTGGCGGCCGAGCTCGACGAGGTGCTCGCCCGCGGGGAGCTCGTCTGGGCGGCCGATCAGGAAGGGGGCGGGCCGCATGTCTACGTCGATCCGGAGCATCCGACGCGCCTCATCGGCTTCGAGGTGGAGCTTGCCGCGATGCTCGCCGCGGAGCTCGGCGTGAAAGCGCGCTTCCAGCAGGGGCAGTGGGACCGTCTCCCGCTCCTCCTCGGCCGGGCCGCCGACTGCGTCATCAACGGCTTCGAATCGACCCCCCAGCGGGCCCGCGACTGGCGCTGCTCTCGCCCCTATTTCGCCTACTCGCTTCAGCTCGTCGCCCGCCGCGATTCTTCTCTCGAATCCCTCGAGGCTCTGGCAAAGGAGGGGCCGCGAGGGCCTTGGCGGGTCGGGGTGCTGACCGGCTCGGCGGCGGAAATCGAAATCCGCCGCCGCAGCGATCTCGCCGTCGAGGTGGTCGGCTACGACGGCACCGTCGACTGCCTCGAGCAGGTGCGTGGTCGCGTGCTCGACGCCGTCCTCATGGACGATTGCATCGCCACGTTCAACGCCGATCGCTTCGGCGAGCTGCGCGGCGTCGGCCGGCCGTTCGCCGGCGGCACCTACACGATCCTCACCGCCCCCGAGACGCCGCGGCTCTCGGCGGCCATCGACGATGCCCTCGGGAGGCTGATCACCGACGGCCGGCTCAAGACGCTCTACGACCGCTGGGATCTTGCCGGGCGGCAGCAGATGCTCCTCCTCCGCGACGCGGCCGAGGTGCCGCCGGCCCGGCGCGGCAGCCTCGCCGACCTGATCCGCGGGGCGCTGCCGCTCCTCCTCCACTCGGCCGGGATGACGATCCTCCTCTCGGTGGCGTCGTTCCCCTTGGCGATTCTCATCGGACTTTCCGTGGCGGTGGGACGGCTCCACGGCCCGGCCTGGCTGCGGCCGTTCCTGGCTGGATATGTCGAGATCCTCCGCGGCACGCCGCTGATGCTCCAGCTCTACGCCCTCTTCTTTCTTCTTCCCAAGGCGGGGCTCGCGCTGCCGGCGATCGTGGCCGCGATCCTCGGGCTGGCGATGAACTACTCGGCCTACGAGTCGGAGATCTACCGGGCGGGGCTCAAGGCTGTGCCGGCGGGGCAGTTCGAGGCGGCCCTCGCTCTGGGGATGACGAAGTGGCAGAGCCTCCGCCATGTGCTCGTGCCGCAGGCGGTGCGGATCGTGATGCCGCCGGTGACGAGCGACTTCATCGCGCTGTTCAAAGACACGAGCGTCTGCTCGGCGATCACCGTCATCGAGTTGACGAAGCGATACAGTGTCCTGGCGCTGTCGACGGGGCGGATTGCCGAGTTGGCGATCGTGACGGCGCTTTTGTATCTGGCGATGAGCTGGCCGCTGTCGCTCCTCTCGCGCTGGTTCGAGCGCCGGCTCGAACGGCGTTCCGAGCGGGCCCCGGGCTGACCTTTCCGCGGAGCGTGACCGGATGATCGAAGTCGACTCCCTTGCCGCGATCCGTTCGGGGAACCGAATCCTCGATGCGGTCACCCTCACGGTGGCCGAGGGAACGGTGACGACGCTCGTGGGGCCCTCCGGCGGCGGCAAGAGCACGCTCCTCCGCTGCCTGAACGGTCTTGAGACCTTCGCCGAGGGGCGGGTGACGATTGCCGGCCACAAGCTTGTCGCAGGAGAGCATCTGCCGCGGGCCCTCGAGCGCGTTCGACGCGACGTGGGGATGGTGTTCCAGGGGTTCAACCTCTTCCCCCATCTCTCCGCGATCGACAACGTCACCCTCGCCCCGCGGATCGTCCGTGGCGTGCCCCCTGCCGAGGCCCGCCGCCGGGGGCTCGACCTGCTCGAGCGCGTCGGGCTTGCGCGGTTTGCTGAGGCCCGGCCGGCGACGCTCTCGGGCGGGCAGCAGCAACGCGTGGCGAT
>CAJAYZ010000285.1 GCA_903949225.1 uncultured Planctomycetaceae bacterium | reverse complement strand
TGGAAATCCCGACACGGATTCCCTCCGCCACGAGTGTGCGGAGGATCATCGCCGCGACGAACGTTTTGCCGGCATCGGTGTCGGTGCCGGTGACGAAGAGGCCGGGAAATCGCTTCGAGACAGGGGCTTTCACGCCGATTCGCCCGGGATTGGACTCGATTGGTTTGCCTTCGGATGCCGAAGGTTCTACACTAGAGATGCGATTGAGACTCGGTCTCAATAAGTTTGAGGTCGCTGATGCGGCCCCGAAGTGCTGGCTGCTTTCCAGCTGGGTGGTTCGGTGACGGAAACCGATGTCGGCATCGGCTGTCGCCGGTCGAGGGGAGGTCATCGTGACGAGCCTGAGAGAGATCGCCGTGGGGTCGACCGCGGAGGTCGAACTGATCACAGGATCTGACCCGACATCCGAACGCCTCCTCGAGATGGGCATCACGCCCGGCGTCCACGTCAGAGTGATTGGTGTCGCGCCGCTGGGGTGCCCGCTGGAACTCGAGGTCCGTGGCTACCGGCTTTCGATTCGTCGCAGCGACGCCGCCCGCGTCGCGGTCTTTCCATCGGTCGGACAGCGGTCGCCGCGGGCCGGTTCCGCGTCGATCCGGCGCCCCCTGCCCCGCTGACCACCCCTGGGATCCGCCCCGCCATGAACGTGACCGCCGCGGGGGCTGCGGAAGCGTCTCCGCCGCTGACGGTCGCCCTGCTGGGCAACCCGAACACCGGCAAAAGTACGCTCTTCTCAGCATTGGCCGGGATCCCGACGCGCGTCGGCAACTACCCCGGCGTGACGGTCGAGGAGAAGGTCGGCCGCTTCGTGCATGCCGGTCGCCCGATCGATCTCATCGATCTCCCCGGCACCTACAGCCTGTCGCCGAAGAGCCCCGATGAGAAGGTGGCCGTCGATCTGCTCCGTGGCCGGTTGGCGGGAATGCCGGCGCCCGACCGGATCGTGATCGTCGTCGATGCCACCAATCTCGAACGCAATCTCTACCTCGCCAGCCAGGCGATCGAGATCGGGCTTCCCACGGTCATCGCCCTCACGCTCGGTGACGCCGCGGCCGACCGGGGCATCGCGGTCGATGCAGCCGAGCTGTCGCGCCGTCTGGGCTGTGCGGTCGTGCCGGTGGTGGCGCCACGCCGGCAGGGAATCGCGAAGCTCGCCGATGCGATCATCGCCGCACTGCCTCCCCGACAGCCGGAGGGGCTTGCGGCGGCGCTGGCCGCGGTCGACCCCGCCCAACTGCCGGCGGCGCGCGAGGCGATCGGTCGCTATGCGTGGATCGAGCGGGTGGTCGAAGGGGTCGTCCGTCGCCGCCCCGTGGCACGCTCGATTGACGACCGGATCGACGCCGTCGTCACGCACCGCGTCTGGGGCACGCTCCTGTTCGCGCTCACGATGCTCGCGGTGTTTACGTCGATCTTCTGGCTCGCGGCGCCGCTCATGGAGGGGATTTCCGCCGGCGTCGACACGGTCGCCGAAGTCGTCCGTGGCCTCCTCCCGGAAGGGGCGGTGCGCTCGCTGGTGGTCGATGGGGTGATCGCCGGGGCGGGGAGCGTGGTCGTCTTCGTCCCGCAGATCGCCCTGTTGTTCTTCTGGATCGCGCTCCTCGAGGGCTGCGGCTATCTGTCGCGGGCGGCGTTCCTCATGGATCGGCTCCTGGTGGGGGTGGGGCTGTCGGGGAAGTCGTTCATTCCGCTCCTCTCGAGCTTCGCCTGCGCGATCCCCGGGATCATGGCCGCGCGGACGATCGAGAACCCCCGCGACCGGCTCCTCACGATCCTCCTGGCGCCCCTCATGAGCTGTTCGGCGCGGCTGCCGGTCTATTTTCTCATGTGCGGGGCATTCGTCCCCAACGTGCCGGTGGCGGGGATCCCATGGCTCCGGCTCCCGGCAGTCGTGCTCGCATCGCTCTACGCCCTCGGCGTGATCGTGGCGGCCCTGGCTGCTTTCGTGCTCACGCGAACGGTTTTCCGCGGTCCGCCGCAGCCGTTCGTCATGGAGCTTCCCGGCTGGCGCTGGCCGCAGGTGCGGATCGTCCTCGAACGCGTCCGCGAGGCGACCTGGTCGTTCCTCTCCGGCGCCGGCACCACGATCCTCGCCATGAGCGTCGTGCTCTGGGCGCTCTCCCACTATCCGCGGAATGAAGCCGCGGTCGAGGCCGAAGTGGCAAGTGAACGGACGAGCCTCCGCGCCCGGCTCGAGGGCGAGGAGGATGCCGCGGCGGTCGCCGATCTTTCCGCGGCGCTCGACGCCCTCGACACCCCGGAGGGGCTCGACGCCGCGCGGCGCGGGGCGGCGCAGCGGCAGAGTTTCCTCGGGCTCACTGGCCGCTTCATCGAGCCGGTCGTCCGGCCGCTGGGATGGGACTGGCGGCTGGGATGTGCGGCGATCGCCAGTTTCCCGGCCCGCGAGGTCGTGCTCGGGACGCTCGGCGTGATCTACAACCTCGGTGACGTCGATGCCGGGAGCGAGGAGGGGGGCACGGCACTCGTCCGCCGCCTCCGGGCCGCCACATGGGACGGCAGCCGGCGGAAGGTGTTCACGCTGCCGGTGGCCCTATCGATCATGGTGTTCTTTGCCCTCTGTGCCCAGTGTGCCAGCACGCTGGTGGTGATCTGGAGGGAGACCGGGAGTTGGATCTGGCCGGTGGCGTCCTTCACCTCGATGACGGCGCTTGCTTGGCTGGGGGCTTTTGTGACCTACCAACTCGGCACGTTCCTCGTCGGCTGAGGTGGATTGTGTCAGCGCTCCTCCAAGATGGAATCGTGATCGCGGTCGCCGTGGCGGCCGCCGTGTGGATGGCACGGTCGCTCGTCAGCCGACTCCTCACTCCCTCGTGTGCCCCCCCGCCGGGGATTCCACCGGGGCACGACGGCTTCGTGCCGCTGGAGGGAATCGCGCCCCCGCCGGGACGACGCTCGGAGCGGCCCAGGGCGTGAGCTCACGGTGAATCCTCCCTCGTCGGCCCTGAAACTGCCCTTTGGGGGAGCTGGGCCACTTGCTACCTTCCCGCCCGGTTCCCCCGCCCCGCCCCGTCGGATCCCGGGCCAGTCCTGCCGAGCGCCCGTTCGCTGCAGGCCTTGAGGGGAAGAATCGTACGAAGGGACAGCCCATGGCAGTCGGCGACACGGCCCTGATCGATGCGGATGCGGCGAGCCGCCGCGCCCCGGCGGCAGTTCCGCCCGAGGCGAATCCTGCCCGCCCCCGGTCCCCGCGGTTGGCGGTCGCGCTGATGACTCCGTGGGATCAGCAGTGCGGCAATGCCGAGTACGCGAAGCGGTTGGCCGTCGGCCTCGAGCGGTTTTCCGATGTCCTCCCCTTCGACATGCAAAACTTCATCGACGGCGACCGGCGGATCTCGGCCGGCGAGATGAACCGCTACTTCGCCGATCTGATTGGCCGGGTGAATCGCTCCCGGGCCGATCTCGTCCACATTCAGCACGAATTCTGCTTCTTTGCCCGCCGGATCGGCCCGTCGAACGAGCGATTCGCCGACGTCTGCCGACGGCTCGACAAGCCGCTGGTCGTGAGCCTGCACACCTGGCTCAAGAGCATGACCCGCAACCAGCGCAGCCGGCCCACGTCGCAGTTCGTCGAGGGGGTTTTCCACCGGCTCCGCAACCGGCACATCAGCGCCGCGCTCCACCGCGCCGACGCGATCGTCCTTCACAGCAAAGACACCCACAAGTACTTCGTGGAAACCTTCCCGAAGCTCAAAAAGCGCGTGACCGTGATCCCGATCCCGATCGAGCGGGTGGCGAGCGCGCATGTCACCCCGGCCTTCGTGAAGCACCCGCGCGAGACGTGGGTGATGATGCCGGGCTTCGTGAGCCGCTACAAGGGGCACGGTCACCTTCTGAGCGCCTTCAAGCACCTGCCAGAGTCGTTCAAGCTCGTCGTTGCCGGGGGCATTCACCCCAAGGACAAGACCGGCAACGACTACTGGATGGATCTCATCCAGCAGGCCGACGTCTGGGGGCTGCAGTCGCGGATCATCTTCACCGGATTTCTCGGCGATCCGGCCGAACAGGGGGCCGTCCTCTCCCAGGCGGACCTGTTCGTCCTGCCGTATGACGAGGTCGGACAGTCAGGGTCGGCGGTGCTCGCCGACGCCCTCTCCTACGACAAGCCGGTGATCACGTCGCGGGCCCGGTCGATGTTCGTCTACCGGATGGAAAAGCAGACGGCGTTCTCGAGCATCGCCATCGATGTCGGCGACGCGGAGACCTTCGCCAAGACGATCAAGGAATGTGTTCGGGCGGAGGAGAAGTTCCACCCCGACGCGCAGAGCCACCGCGATTCCGCTCGGGCAAACTATTCCCTCGACATGACGCAGGCGGCCTACGAGCGGGTCTACCACTCGGTGCTCACCGGGGCCGCCGGGGCGGCCTGACGATTCATAAGACTCCGAAGGGGAATGCGATGCAGATCCACGTCACCGGCGCTCGGGGGTTCCTCGGGTCGCACGTTGTCGCGAGCCTCGTACGTCGCGGTGTCGAGGTGAGGGCGCTGGGGCGCCGTGATGGCGACCTGCGCGATCCGGAGGTCGCCGAGCGGCTCCTCGCGGAGGCCGACACGATCATCCATCTGGCCGCGGATGTCGGTGGGGTCGGCTATCTGCGGAGCTGTGCGGGGCGCGCGTTCCACGACAATTTCCAGCTCGGCCTCAACGTCATCCGTGCCGCTTGCCGCGGCCGGGCCGGCCGCGTCGTCCTCGCTGGCACCCCCTGTGCCTACTCCGGCTCAGCCACGCTCCCCCTCCGGGAAGCGGCGCTGTTTGAAGGGGTGCCCTCGGGCGACACGGGGAGCTACGGCTACGCGAAGCTCGCCTCGTCGATCGCCGCCGACGCGATCTGCGGGATGGCGGGTCGCGACACGGTCACGGTCATCCCCTCGAATCTCTCCGGCCCCGGCGACACCTTCGACACCGACCGCGGGCACGTCGTGGCGGCGCTGGTCCGCAAGGCGCTCCTTGCTGTCGAGCGCCGCCAGTCGACCTTCGAGGTCTGGGGGGACGGCTCGGCGACCCGCGACTTCGTCTATGTCGGTGACGTGGCGGAGGGGATCGCCACGATCGCCCTCCAGGATCGCCCCTTCGGCGGTGAATCCTTCAACCTCGGCTCGGGCCGCGAGACCTCGATCGGCGAGATTGCCGAAGCGGTGGCCCGCGCGGCCGGCCCGGGGCTCCGCCCACGGTTCCTCGCCGACAAGCCGGTCGGGTATACCCGCCGGGTGATGTCGGTGGAGCGAGCGGCCGAGAAGGTCGGCTACCGGGCCGCGACGACGCTCGCCGATGGCCTCGCACACACCGTCGATTGGCTCCGCTCCACCGGCCGCGTCGCCGCCTGGCTCGAAGAGGAGCGGGGAACGGCGACGGTCCCGTTGGCACCTCGTCGCGACCCGGTCGGCGACGAAACCTCCGGCACCCGCGCCGCCTGACACCCCCTTTCCTATCCACTTGGCTGCCCCTTCGAGGAGATTCACCATGTCGACTGTCATGCTTCCGGAGTCGACCACGCCTTCCGTGATCGACGCCCCGCCGCCGCTTTCCGGTTCGGATGCCCGCAGGGCCTTCGTGATGAGCCATCTTCCCTCCCACCTCTGTGGGTTGGAGATAGCCCCGTATTTCAACCCGATGGTCGACCGTGCGAAGTACGACGTCTTCTACGTCGACTGCATCGACAACGACGAGATTCGGCGGAAGGCCTCTGAAAACCCCGGTGCGACAGGCCGGGATGTGCCTCACATCGATGCGGTGTGGGTTCCGGGGAAGCGTCTCTCCAAGTGCGTGGGGGGACGGAAGTTCGCCTACGCCGTGGCTTCGCATGTCATGGAGCACGTTCCCAATCCCCTGGGCTGGCTCAACGAGATCCTCGAGTGCATCGAGGTCGGGGGCCGGGTGGCGATCATGCTGCCGATGCGCACCCAGTCGATGGATTACTACCGGCAAAACACCACCTTCGGGCAGGTGGTCGGTTGGTCGATCGAGAAGCCCGCGTTGCCGACGCCGACGCAAGTGATGGATTTCCTCTCGCAGTCGTTCTTCCACCGCGGCGAGCCGCTCGTGGAGGGGGAGATGCCCAGCTTTGAAGAGATCCATCGGCACTACACCGACAAGGACGCCGTGAACTACGCGAACTTCGTCTGGAACGAGAAGCACTACCTCGATGTCCATTGCTCGACGTGGACGCCGGAGTCGTTCAAGGAGATCTTCAGTCGGCTCCACAACGTCGGACTTCTCCACTGCGACGTCATCGGTCCGTTCACTGGATTCCCCGGCGCCACCACGGCCGAGTTCCTCGCCTTCCTCGAGAAGCAGGCCTGATCGGCCGTCCGGCGGAGCCCGACGGTGCCGACCGTCGGGGGACGCGGGGCGGAAGCGGAATCGTGCCGGAAGGCATAAAAAAACCGGGGCGTCCATGACGGACGCCCCGGCTCTTTTTCAGTCCGCTCGTTGAAGAGCGGCAGGCATGTCGGCCGTTAGCCGATCAATACATGTCGTAGTCGCCGCCGTGGCCGCCGGACCCGGCCTTCGCCTTGTGGTCCTTCGGCTTCTCCGCGATCAGCGCGTCGCTGGTGAGGAGGAGCGTCGAAACGCTCGTGGCATTCTGGAGGGCAGTCCGCGTCACCTTCGTCGGGTCGATGACGCCGGCCTTGACCAGATCCTCGTACTCGTTGGTGGCGGCGTTGTAACCGAAGTTGCCGCTCCCGGAGAGCACCTTCTCGCAGACAATCGAGCCGTCCTGGCCGGCATTCGAGGAGATCATCGTCACCGGAGCCCGGCAGGCCCGAACGACGATGTTGAAGCCGACCGTCTCGTCCTGGGAGAGTCCCTTCGGCTTCACCTGGGAGCTGGCCCGGAGCAGCGCGACACCACCACCGGGGAGGATCCCCTCGGCGACGGCGGCCCGGGTGGCGTGGAGGGCATCCTCGACACGGGCCTTCTTCTCCTTCATCTCACTCTCGGTGGCCGCACCGACGTTGAGCTTGGCGACGCCACCGGAGAGCTTGGCGAGACGCTCTTCGAGCTTCTCGCGGTCGTAGTCGCTCGTGGCGGCGTCGATCTCGCGGCGGATCTGCTCGATCCGGGCCTTGATCTCGCTCGTCTTGCCGGCCCCTTCGATGATCGTCGTGTTGTCCTTGTCGATGATCACCTTCTTGGCCCGGCCGAGCTCGGCGAGCCCGAGGCCGTCGAGCTTCATGCCGAGGTTCTCGAAGACGGCGGTGGCGCCGGTGAGGATCGCGATGTCCTCCATCATCGCCTTGCGGCGATCACCGTAGCCCGGAGCCTTGACGGCACAGACCTGGAAGGTGCCGCGGAGGCGGTTGATGACGAGCGTGGCGAGGGCCTCGCCGTCGACCTCCTCGGAGACGATCAGCAGCGGCTTGCCGGCGTTCACGACGGCCTCGAGGAGCGGGACGATGTCCTTGACGCTCGAGATCTTCTTCTCGAAGACGAGGATGTAGCAGTCGTCGAGGACGCACTGCATCTGCTGCGAGTTGGTGACGAAGTAGGGGGAGAGGTAGCCGCGGTCGAACTGCATCCCCTCGACAAACTCGATCTCGGTCTTGAGGCTCTTTCCCTCGTCGACCGTGATCACGCCGTCCTTGCCGACCTTGTCCATCGCCTCGGCGAGTTGCAGGCCGATTTCCATGTCGTTGTTGGCGGCGATGGCAGCGACTTGGGCCATCTCCTTCTTCCCCTTCACGGGAATCGACATCTCCTTGAGCTTCGCAGAGATCTCCTCCACGGCCCGCTCGATGCCGGCCTTCAGCGCGACCGGGTTGACCCCCGACAC